>CAZIKJ010000242.1:0-5347 GCA_964539685.1 uncultured Pelistega sp. | reverse complement strand
TTAAATGGTGACCATGAAAGATATTCTTTACCGCATTACGCCCATCGATTTGGCTGCACACTTATTTGCAATAGAAATCCATCTCACACAACCCGACCCACGCGGTCAAATCATCAGCTTACCGGCCTGGATTCCAGGCTCGTATATGATCCGTGACTTTGCGCGCCAAATTCAAAATTTAAATGTAAAACAAGAAAAAAAAGACTTGTATATTGAAAAGCTCGACAGTCATAGCTGGCAAATTCAACCTTGCGATAAACCCATTGTAGTGAGCTATCAAGTCTATGCTTGGGATCTTTCGGTGCGCACAGCACATTTGGATGAGACCCACGGCTTTTATAACGGCACCAGCGTCTTTTTGCAAATCCATGGCCAAGAAGATAAACCGTGTTTAGTCGATATCGTGCCTCCCAAAAAGCACCACGATTGGGGCGTGTACACTAGCTTACCCGAAGCTAAAGATATCAAGGGAGCCGCACAACGTCATGGATTTGGTTTATATATCGCCCCCAATTACGACGCCTTAATTGATCATCCTGTTGAAATGGGCACGCCCACCGTAATTAGCTTTAAAGCCTGCGGCGCCACCCATGAGATGGTATTTACGGGCAATATCCCCAATATTGATTTAGAGCGCATTGCTCGCGATACGCAAAAAATCTGTGAGTACCAGATTAAGTTCTTTGAACCTGAAACTCATGCTGCGCCTTTTCTCGACAGCAGTGATCGCTATGTATTTATGACCATGGTCACTGGCAAAGACTATGGTGGTCTTGAGCATCGCGCTAGTACGGCATTAGTCGCCTCACGTGCTGATATGCCTGTGATTGGCGATGAGTCAATCAGTGAAGGTTACCGTCAATTCTTAGGTCTTATTAGTCATGAGTATTTTCATACTTGGAATGTAAAACGCATAAAGCCTAAAGCTTTTGCCCCATATGATTTATATGACCCTTGTCATACATCCTTATTGTGGATTTTCGAAGGCTTCACTTCTTATTATGATGACCTTAGCTTACTGCGCTCTGGCGTCATTCAGCAAGAGAGTTATTTAGAGCTACTGAGTAAAACTATCACAGCCGTGCATAATACGCCAGGACGCTTCAAGCAAAGCGTGACGCAAAGCTCCTTTGATGCCTGGACCAAGTATTACAAACAAGATGAGAACGCCGTCAACAGCATTATTAGTTACTACAGCAAAGGCTCTTTAATTGCACTCGGCTTAGACCTACTCATCCAGAAGGAAAGTGCTGGAAAATCAAGTCTCGATGATGTAATGCGTGAGCTGTGGAATACTTATGGTCGCGATTTTTATTGCAAAAAACCTCAGTTAGGTTTAGAAGAGTTTGAGGTCGTCGAGCTCATCAAACGCGCCACAGGAGTTGACACCAAAGAGTTTATTGATCTCTATGTAAAAGGCACACAAGATGTTCCTCTCGCCGAACTGCTACCGGTTAACGCTTGGCAATTGCAAGAAGAACAAAGCCATAAGGCTGAACTCAACATCAAAACACGCACCTCAGAAGGGCAATGTCAAATTGCACAAGTGATAGAACAAGGCGCTGCACACTTGGGAGGCTTAAGTGCTGGTGATATATTTATCGCGATTGACCATATCAAAGTCGACAGCCAAAATCTCAATGCTTTGCTAAGTCGCTATCGCGTCGGTGACAAGATTAAAGTTCATGTTTTCCGACGCGACGAAATGAGAAAGTTCAAAGTCAAACTAAATGCTAGCGAAACGAAATATAAGGTAAGTCCTATCGAGTAAACTAAATTTAAGCAGGCTTACAGCAGTATAGCTAGTAGCAACACGAATTCTCTGTGTGCATGCTATAGAACCACTTGATTTAAGCCTGCTTAGCACCGCAGACCTTGCATCGTGGGTTTTTAGTAATTTTTAAATATGTCCAGGTACTATTACGCGCATTAAACATGCCAAGCTTACCCTGCAAGCTCTGCCCTGTTCCTACCAGCAACTTGAGTGCTTCAACTGCTTGAGTGCTACCCATCACCCCCAAGAGCGGTGAGAAAACCCCTAAGGTAGCGCAATTATCAGGACCTAAATCATCATCTGGATCGAAGATGCAGGCGTAGCAAGGGGAGCTCTCATCGCGTGCATCATACGTACTAATCAGACCATCGAAGCGAATCGCCGCTGCAGCAACTAATGGCTTCTTAAATTCAAAGCAGACCTTATTTAATGCCTGCCGAGTACGATAATTATCACTACAGTCCATAACTAAATCGACGTCTGCAATCAAGGTACGCAACTGCTCCTCATCGGGGCGGTAAGCATGCAAGATCAAATCAACTTCTGGATTTAATTGCTCCAACATGCGCTTAGCAGATTCCACTTTGCTCATGTCCAGATGTGGTGTGGTGTGAATGACTTGGCGTTGTAAATTACTTAAGGAAACCGTATCGTCATCCATTAAGTGCAAGGTCCCTACACCAGCCGCTGCTAGATACATAGCAACAGGCGAGCCCAAGCCGCCCAAACCGAGAATTAACACACGACTTTGCGTAAGTTGTTGCTGACCCTCAAAACCCACCTCATCCAACATAAGATGGCGCGCATAGCGCAACATTTGTTCATCATTCATAGCGTGCTCAGATTACGTTTTATACACCGTAATTTATTGTATACATAGCGTCATCACACCCTTTTAATTTAGGAGTGACGGTTTGGACGAGAATCCAACATAGGGGCGGGCTTATTACTTTCAGGTGCAGAGCTTGGTGCTGACTTATCATCAGCAGGCTTATCCACTGCTTCTGATACACCTGAACCCGTTGCTTCTCCAGCAGAGGTAGTCGTTCCAGATGTTTCATCCGTAGGTTTGTCGCTGGCTTGTGTCTCTGCATCACTGCTAGGCTCGTCACTTGCCGGCGCTGCCTTATCACTTGAGGATGGCGTATTTTCAGTCTTGGCAGCATCAGCTGCCTCCTGTGTCGCATCCTGAGCTCCGCTGCTGGCACTGGTATCTTGATTAGGCACGCCTTGATTCACAGGTAAACCTTGCAAGTGATTCAATGCTTGGCGCAATTGGAAGTCTTGCTCTGAACCAAACTCGAAGACATCTTCTGGACCGGGCCGCTGAGCCTCATTCGGGCGTTTTACTTCGGCCGCTTTTTTCTCAGTCTCATTTTCCAAGTGATCGCGTAAATCCACTTCGCGCGAGAAACTAAATAAATCGCCTTTTTCCGTATCAGACACCACAATATCAGGCGTGATACCTGTGGCCTGAATTGAACGTCCTAAGGGCGTGTAGTAGCGAGCTGTCGTTAACTTAATGCCTGTCTCTTCATCAATTGACATCACCACTTGTACTGAGCCCTTGCCAAAACTGCGATTACCCATCACGGTAGCACGCTTGAAGTCCTGCAAGGCACCGGCAACAATTTCTGAAGCTGAGGCTGAACCCACATTAATTAAGACCACCATCGGCGCCTCATGGGTCCACTTCGGTAAATTGCGTAAGGGATTGGTACCGTAGCTTAAGTTCTCTACAACATACTCGGAAAACTCTTCGACCAATTGATCACGTGCTTTGGTACTCACAATCACTTGATCAGTCTGATTAAATGCTTGCACCACACCTACCGCAACATTCAATAAGCCACCGGGGTCATTCCGTAGGTCAAGAACAATGGAGCTCGGTGTATAGCGCTCGCTTATACGGCGGATTTGTACCGCTAAGTCTCCCACTGTATTGGTTTGGAATTGCGATATTCTAAAGTAAGCCGTATCCCCAATCATCTTGCTACGCACGCTTTGAATCTTAATCAACTCACGGGTAATATTGACATCTAAAGCTGAATCTGAGCTTGCGCGCTTAACGGTTAAGACCACTTCACTGCCCGCATCCCCACGCAATAATTTAACCACTTCATTGATAGGCTTGTCTCTCATATTTTCGCCATCAATCTTTAAGATTAAATCACCTGCCAAAATTCCCGCACGTGCTGCTGGCGTACCTTCGATGGGGGCAATGACTTTAACGTAACCTGACTCTTCACCGATCTCTATACCGAGCCCGCCAAACTCGCCCTCAGTCTCTTCCTGCAAATCTGCCATACCTTCTTTATTCAAATAGACAGAGTGAGGATCTAAGTCTTGCAGCATTCCTTGGATGGCTGCCTCAACCAACTCCTTGTCCGATACGGGCTCAACATATTGGTTCTTGATCATGGAAAAAGCGCGGGCAAAACGACGCAGCTCTTCGTAGGACAATTCAGACTCAAGCTCTGATGGATTCTGTGCCACTTCCGTACTAATAATGCTTGAAGGCACATCCTCTGCAGCTGGCGTAGCTTCATTGATAGCAGGTGCAGCATGATCGTGCGGCACCGCTTCGCCAGGTGAAACAGCGCCAGGCACAGGCATACTCCCAGGAGCTTGCTCAGGTATCTGCGCCATACTCGGCACTACGCTAGAGAACACCAACACCAATAAGATATGTACAACTTTATTCAACACTCAAGGCTCCTGAAACTATAGCTCATTAAGACCTAAATTCTATACCTGACTTCTGTTAACCCACTGCGGCACCAACTTCTCAAACTATACCTTGAACAATACCGCTTTCGTCAACTTTTATAGCGGACTCAGTATGCGTTATCTAGCTAACCAGCGCAATGGATCTTCGGGTTTGCTGCCATTACGCACTTCAAAATATAAGGCTGGTTCAACTTGCCCACCGGTTGACCCTGCTCGTGCAATTGTCTGACCAACACTGACCGAGTCACCGACACTTTTTGATAAGCTTTGATTATAGCCATACACCGTCATGTAATTATTGCCATGATCGACAATAATCAAGTTGCCAAAACCGCGCACCCAATTTGCAAAGACAACTTGTCCTGCGGCGACAGCCTTGACGGGTGCACCTGCTGAGGCACTAATTAAAATACCACGCCAGACATCACCCGTATCGGGGCGTGTAGTACCAAATCGCCCCATTAAGGAGCCACGTAATGGCCACGGTGAACCACGACTTAAGCCACTTGCGCCACCTTGTCGAGCTTGACTCTGGGCGAGCCGTTCGTCTTCTTGCGCCTTAGCTAAAAGGCGTTGTGCTTCTCGCGCTCTTTCTTGTGCAAGACGCGCCTTAGCACGCTCAATTTCGGCGTCCTCCGACTGTTGACGCACGGCACGCACATCCTGCTTACTACGTTCAACACCTTGTAATGCGGCTTGTAAGCTCGCCTTAGCACGCTCTTGGTCCCCTGGCGCAATAGCCAAACCAAACTCATTCTGTGCTGTAGCTAATCTCTCTTGCGCTTGTCGCTGTTGGCGCAAGGCTTCTTGTTGTGCTTGCTGCGCCTGGGCACGTAAAGCTGC
>CAZIKJ010000241.1:0-3213 GCA_964539685.1 uncultured Pelistega sp. | reverse complement strand
CTCTGGAATATGAATCAGCAGTTTTGTGGCGCGCTTGGAATGTGATTAATCACCTGAATGCTGTGGTTAACACGCCTGAATTGCGTGAAGCTTACAATCAGGTTTTACCTAAAGTCACAGAACATTCGACTTGGTTAGGCTTAAACAAGGACTTATACCACCACTATAAAGCCTTGAAAGAAAGCCCTGAATTTTCTCAGTTAAACTCAAGTCGCCAACGCATACTTGAGTTAGCTATGCGCGACTTTAAACTCAGTGGCATTGAATTAGAAGGCGAGGAAAAAGCACGTTATGAACAGATTAGCGAAGAGTTAGCAAAAACCTCCCAGAAATTTAGCGAGAATGCCTTGGACAGTGTTGATAGTTGGGCACATTACGAAACCGAACTGAGTGCGCTTGAAGGCTTACCACAAGATGCTATTGATGCAGCAGCGAATGCCGCTCAAGAAGAAGGCAAAACAGGCTATAAATTCACCTTAAAAATGCCTTCTTACTTACCCGTTATGCAATACGCGAAGAATGGGCAATTGCGCGCCATTATGTATAAGGGCTACGCCACCATTGCTTCTGAACAAGGCAAACCTGAATTCGATAACTCTCGATTGATTGAACAACTCTTAGCCTTACGTGTGGAAGAATCTCAACTTCTGGGCTATCAAGATTTTACCCAGATGCAATTGCAGACACGTATGGCTGACAGCGCTGAGCAGGTAATTACCTTTTTACGTGATCTTGCCGCACGTGCTAAACCCTTTGCAATTAAAGATGTTGAAGCACTTAAAAAATTCGCTCAAGAGCAGCTTAATCTCAATTCCTTAGAGCCATGGGATTATGCCTATGTCTCAGAGCAACTGCGTCAAGCACGTTATGCTTACTCCGACGAACAAATTAAGCAGTACTTGCCTGAAGATACGGTGATGCAAGGCTTTTTCTCAATTGTGAAAACCTTATTTAATATCGAGCTTGAACCTATTGATGTACCAACATGGCATAAAGATGTGAAGGCCTACACAATTCAAGAAACAGGTCGTTCTATTGGTATGCTTTATCTCGACTTGTATGCACGCGCAGGTAAGCAAAGTGGCGCTTGGGTGGGTTCAGAGCGCACTCGACAATTACATGGCAGTCAATTATTAACACCGATTGTCTATTTGACGTGCAACTTTACACCGCCAACTGCTGAGAAGCCTGCACTCTTAAGCCCTGATGACTTAATCACCCTATTTCATGAGAGTGGTCACGCACTACATGCCCTACTCTCTAAAGTCGATGACCCTTCCGCCTCACCATTCTCCAGTGTGGAATGGGATGCCATTGAGTTGCCCTCTCAGTTTATGGAGAACTTCACCTGGGAATGGCCTGTTTTACAACAATTAACTCGCCATTGGAAAACTAATGAACCCTTGCCACGTGAACTTTATGAGAAGATGCTTGCTGCCAAGAACTATCAAAGTGGCATGCAAACTGTACGTCAAATTGAGTTCGCCCTATTTGATATGCTGATCCACCAACGCACAGATGCGCTAAGCATTGAGCAAGTCCTTGATATTCTGCATAGAGTACGCCAAGAGGTTGCCGTGATTATGCCACCGAGCTGGCATCGTTTCCCACATAATTTCTCGCATTTATTTGCGGGGGGCTATGGCGCTGGCTATTACAGCTACAAATGGGCAGAAGTCTTATCGGCTGACGCCTACAGCTTATTTGAAGAACATAGTACGACACAAGAGGCAACCTTAATTCCACGTATCGGTCAACTTTTTAAAGAGACAATCTTGGCCGTAGGTGGCACTAAACCAGCCGCAGAGTTCTTTAAAGACTTCCGTGGCCGCGAACCTAACCCAGAGGCTTTACTCCGCCATAGTGGCATGTTAGAGACTCAAGTTTAAGGGAGCATAACATGCTTAATACCCAACTCTTCTCCTGGCGTCGATGGCGTCAGCTATGCGCCCAGACACTGAGCGCAAGCTTAACAGTTCTTGCCCTTAGTGGCACCAATGCTCAAGCACAAACTGAAGTGCCTTTTGACCAAAAACCTACTCAAGTCTATAGCATTAGTGGGCACCTCGCTGATTTGAAGTTCAAATTAAATCGTGCTGGCAATCAAACCCTAGATAATACGCAATTACAAGGCAAAGTTGTCTTAGTGTTTTTTGGCTATGCCTCATGCCCAGATATCTGCCCAACAACGATGGCAGAATTGACCGATGTTCTGCATGAGCTCGGTCCCGAACACGCTAAGCAAGTGCAAATTGTCTTTATCAGCGTCGATCCGCATCGCGACACGCCTGAAGTCCTACAAGCATATGTTGATGCTTTCGATAATGGGGCAATTGGTGTCACCGGTAATCCTGCTGAGATTGCCGAAGTAGCACGCCGTTACCGTGTCTCGTATCAAATCGAAAAACCAAAACCTGGTGCCGACCCAAATAATTATGAAGTCATGCATGCTCAAGGTGTCTACGTATTTGATAAAAATGGCAAGGCACGCTTATTGGCATCCAACCTGAACTTTCCCGAAGAATTCATTGCGAAGCTAAAAACTTTATTGAATTAGCACGGACGATTTAGAGCAATATAATGCTAAGGTTTAGTCAGGTATTTAAACCTTAGCCTGTTACATCAGAAAATCATATAAAATAGTAGAGATAAGCGTTAAGAATATAAGCGTTAAAAAGCATTAATTTATACGGTTATTATCTAGCGTAACGAAGAACTAACGTACAATCTTATTAATTAGTCGCAAGTAAAGCGACAGGCTATATTGTTGAACTCAACTTAAGCAAAGGGGTAATTATGATCACACTACATCATCTTGAATCATCTGGCTCACACCGTATTATTTGGCTATTAGAAGAACTTGAACTTTCATACCAAATTGAACGTCATCAGGTGAATCCCGAGACTGGTGCAGTTGATAGCGCATTGCAAGCAATTCACCCACTTGCTAAAGCCCCAGTCTTGGTAGATGATAAACACGTCATTGCTGGCTGTGGTGCAATAATTGATTATGTCCTAAACAAGTATGATCGCTCTGGTTTACGTCCACCGATTACCTCAAGTGACTATACACAATATCAGCAATGGATGTTCTATAGTGATAGCCAATTACTCCCCTTATTTCAGCAACAAGCACGCTATGAGAAACTGGCCAACACCCGCGTGCCATTCTTCGCTCGCTCGATTCTGAAAAAAGTCGTCAACGGTGTACTC
>CAZIKJ010000240.1:0-2281 GCA_964539685.1 uncultured Pelistega sp. | reverse complement strand
GTGCATCATCGTCGTTTAAACGATGATATGAATGCACAGGCTAGTTCGACCAAAACAGTCACCGAAAAGAAGTTTGAGGCTCTCGGCCTATTAAGTGATTTTGACTTTGTTCTTCACTTGCCCTTGCGCTATGAGGATGAGACTCAGATCCACAAGATCAGTCAAGTCTATCCAGGCATGCAAGTGCAGCTTGAAGGGGTAGTTCAGAATGTGCAAGTAAGTTATCGCCAGCGCAAGCAGCTGACTGCTACTTTTAAAGATGAAAGTGGGAGTTTAGCGTTGCGCTGGATTCATTTTTATCCTAGCCAACAAAAACAATTAGAACAGTCTGGCTTAATCCGCATTCGAGGTGAGATACGCGGTAGTGCGCAATGGGGTTTTGAGATAATTCACCCCAAAATCACTAAAGCAGGGCAGAGCTTGGCTTCTACCTTAACACCTGTGTATCCGAGTACTGAAGGACTAGCGCAGCCGAGTTTGCGTAAGGCAATTGCTGCGGCTTTATCACGTGTAACGTTTATTGAAGATACGATTCCTGAAGCGCTTCAGGAGAAATATGCGTTGGCGAATTTTTCTCAAGCCATACATTTCTTGCACAAACCTGATAAGCAGGTGGTATTAGATGATCTTATGGAGCGAACGCACCCTGCATGGGAGCGGGTTAAATTCGACGAATTATTAGCACAACAGATTGCACTGAATTTAGCGCGACAAGCACGCTCTTCGATTCCTGCCCCTGTCATCGATACGCAACAAAGGCAACTCTATAATGCTGTTCTGGCGCAGTTTGCTTTAAATTTAACGCAAGCACAGCAGCGTGTTATAGATCAGATGAGTGCTGATTTAGAGCGCCCTTATCCTATGCATCGCTTATTACAAGGTGATGTGGGGAGTGGCAAGACGATTGTTGCCGCTCTAATTGCTAGCTTAGTACTGGGCAATGGCTTCCAAGTAGCGATTATGGCACCGACAGAGATATTAGCGGAGCAGCATTATCTTAAGATGAAGAAATGGTTTGCGCATCAAGAAATTAATGTGGTGTGGTTATCAGGCAGTTTAAAAGCTAAACAAAAACGTGAAGCACAAGAGGCCATACAGTCTGGTCAAGCACAACTGATCGTTGGAACGCAAGCCTTGATTCAAAAGGGTGTCGAGTTTCAGCAATTAGGCCTCATGATTATTGATGAGCAGCATCGCTTTGGTGTTGGTCAGCGCTTAAGTTTGAGCAAGAAGGGTGAACACTCTCTGCTGAATCTTGAACATGTGCCTCATCAGTTAAGCATGAGCGCTACGCCTATTCCAAGAACCTTGGCCATGAGTTATTTGGCCGATCTTGATGTGGCAATCATTGATGAGCTGCCACCTGGACGCCAGAAAGTTCTGACTAAACTGATTAAAGATTCACGACGTGCTGAAATTATTGGTTTGCTGCGTCAGGAATGTTTAGCAGGGCGGCAGGTGTATTGGGTCTGTCCATTAGTCGAGGAAAGTGAAGCCTTGCAATTACAAACTGCCGTGGACACGCATCAAGAGTTGCAGCAAGAGCTTTCTGAACTAGGGGTTGGTCTTTTGCATGGTCGCATGAGTGCCGTGGACAAAGCGCAAGTCATGCAGGATTTTATTGAACAGAAGCTGCATGTGTTGGTCGCTACAACAGTGATTGAAGTTGGTGTAGACGTGCCGAATGCCTCTTTGATGATTATTGAGCATGCAGAACGCTTTGGCTTGGCGCAATTACATCAGCTGCGAGGTAGAGTGGGGCGTGGTGCGGCAGCGTCAGTATGTGTCTTAATGTATCAAGACCCTTTGTCAGAAACGGCTAAGCATCGTCTGAAAGCTTTATATGAAACCAATGATGGTTTTGAAATTGCACGACGCGATCTCGAGCAAAGGGGTCCTGGAGAGTTCTTAGGCGTGCGGCAATCGGGAGAGCAGATGTTGCGATTTGCGGATATTGATCGTGATAGTGAGTTACTTGAACAAGCGCGTGAAGCAGCGAGCATTATGGTGGCTCAATATCCGCAGGCAGCACAGGCTCATGTGCAGCGTTGGATGCGTAGCCAAGCAGATTATTTGCGTAGTTAGCAATCTCGTAGTGCTTAAGTAAGGATCAGATAGAATACATTATATTGGCTTTAGTGATTATTTATGTATCAGATGTGCAACAGATACTTAAACCTTGAGTCTCCTCTGAAATACCAGTTTAAAAAACGCTAGAATTATTTTTGGATGGAAGAGATTTTAAATGTAGCATGATTATATAAAGTCTTAAATATATTAG
>CAZIKJ010000239.1:0-7258 GCA_964539685.1 uncultured Pelistega sp. | reverse complement strand
CCACAGTGGAGTATGCATCCTCGTGTCTTCTTAGACATTGCATCAAAAGGTGAAGTGAGCTGTCCATATTGCTCGGCACATTACAAGCTTAAAGAAGGCGAAAAAGTGCATGGCCACTGAACCTAAACCAAGTGTTCAGCGCTTGGTATTTGCCAGCGCTGAAGAGGTTGAACAACACTTCTATGACGCCATCAAGAACTGCGATATTGACGCCTTGATGCAGGCTTGGGCTGACGATGAAGACATCATCTGCATCCACCGCGAAGGCAAGCGTCTGCTGGGACCTAAGCAGGTGCATAATTCTTGGCGCGATATCTTGACGCAAAACTGCAAGTTCAGTGTTGAGCGCAAAGACAAGCGCGTGATAAATAGCGGCATGACCGTGATTCATGTGATGCTTGAGAAGATCACCCAAACCACGGCTGAAGGTCTAATTGAATCAGTCTGTCATGCAACGAATATTTACCAGAAAGACTCGCGTGGCTGGCACTTAGTAATGCATATGGCGACTGCTGCGCCTTGCACCTATCTAGACCAAGTTGAAGCAAAGAACTTCCCTGGTTATTTTCATTGAGTGATACGTGCTAGGTGAGCAATGAGCGGACACGTCGATAATAGTCCTTTTCAACCACCATTCTGGCTTCCTGAGGGACAAAGCCAAACGATTATTGGCGCCCGTTTCGCACGTCATCCTCGCATTCAATTTGAGCGAGAACGCCTGAACACCGATGATGGCGACTTTATTGATCTGGATTGGAATATTCCAGGCTTGCATGAACTGAATACTCAGTTCGCTCGGCATAAATCGCAAGATACTATCACACCAGACCCAGTCAATCCTACCGAACCGCTATCAATCCAAGCGCAAGCGCCACTTCAAGCAATCTCTACGGAAAACTCACCGCAAGAACCTACACAACTCACGCATCCAGAGTTCACTGGGCAAGCACTAGTGCTCTTTCACGGTCTAGAGGGTTCTAGCGAAAGCCACTACGCTCAATCGATTTGTCATGATTTTCGTCAGCTCGGCTGGGCTGTCGTGGTCGCTCACTTTCGTGGTTGCTCGGGAGAAAATAATCGTCTGCCGCGTTCCTACTTCTCAGGTGATACACGTGATGTCGCCTATATTATGCAGAATATTCAGCGCCGCCTACCGAATGCGCAATGGTATGCGGCAGGTGTCTCCATGGGGGGTAATGTCTTATTAAAATATGCGGGCGAACAAGGTTCGAACTTAAAACATCTGAAAGCCATCGCAGCAATTTCCGCCCCCACTGATTTACACGCTTGTGCCATACAACTCGGCCAGGGCTTTTTCTCCAAGCAGATTTATACACCCTACTTTCTGATTGGCATGAAGAAGAAAATGCGCGAGAAGCACCAACAATGGGGTCAGGAAATTCCTTTACAGAAGATTCTTGCTGCACAGACTATTTTTGAATTTGATGATGCGTATACTGGACCCATTCATGGCTTTGCAGGTGCTGCTGACTATTATCAACGCTGCTCCTCACAACCTGGCTTAGCGGAGATCCACGTACCTTGTCTGGTATTGAATGCGAAGAACGATCCCTTCGTCCCTGCATTTAGCCTACCTAAACCCCATGCGGTGTCTGCTTATGTCACCTTACACCAACCCGAGCATGGTGGTCATGTTGGCTTTTCTCAAGGGCGCTTTCCCTCCAAGCATGGTTGGATGAGTCAGCGCTTACTGAAGTTTTTTAAGGAGCGTTGAAAGCACAGCGAGGAACTTTTTTGCTTGAGATCAAGTCTTATTCAGTTGCAAATTACTTAACCAGGCGGGCTTTTGCATACGGCCAGCGGCCGATAAGCGCACCCAAGTCGCTAGCGCCACCACGATACCGAAAGATTCAACACTCGCCGCAGGCACCCACATAATAATGCCACCAATACTTTGATCCTCAAGCGCTGTTATCGGCACGGCACGACCACAAACATCAAACAACGGGTACAAATCGTACGGAACGAAAGCGATATAGATGCCCGCAACAATCTGCGGTGCCATAGTCAAGATCGGCGAAATCACTCGCTCCGTGGGTGTCATCGCCGCGAGTTTACCGCCTCGACCATGGATTTGCCACCAACGGCCGAATGCTGTCGTCGCTGTATTAGGACGTGCTACATAAGGACGGCGATCAATCACCAGATTCCAATAGAGGAAGCCACTAATCACCACCGACCAGTTCATCACGCGGTATAAGCGCCAGTCCAGCATGGAATAAAATTGCACGGTTGGTTCTAACCATACCAAGACCAAGAAGACGAACATAAAGGGGATGAGGAATTTATTCGTCAGTATCGCTTCAATCGTCTGGCAAGTTCGAGTCTGCCGAAAATTCTTAAGGGCAATTCGCCAAGATAAGGGCATGCCCGCCCGCAACACTTGTCCTGGATAGGACAGCATAATTAATAAGGGGCCTAAATGATGCAGGACCAGATGCTGGGCACGATGCGCAAAGAACACCCGCTCGGCATAATAGTCCACATGCGTATGCATGGACAGATAGAGCAGCACAAATCCTGTCCAGAAATACCACTGGCGCGCCCGAGCAACCTTATGAACCCATGTCCCGCGCACAAATAATACGCCGCTGATTAAAAACAGCAACACCAAGGTGGGCGAAAACTCCCAGGGACTTAACCAGTGACTTAATTCTAAATCCATACTAACTCATTAATTTAATGAGGTATTTTACCGAATTTATGTCCCTCTGTGCAGATATTGTGAAATATATTGAGAGTCATATCAGGAAGTTTACAAATAAGTCCTAATTCACGTAGAGATAAAACTAAGCGCACAAGCGCTCGTTAAGGACTGAGCCATAAATAGCAAGCGAGAAGACCATGCAAAAGCCCGAACCCACGACAACCAGAAACACAATCCGGGACTCTAGTGATAGGGCGAATTCAGAGAAACTGTAATCCACTCCATAGATGAGCCTACCCAAAAGCAAAATTTAGTCTATGATGATTACCAATAGGAAAACTCTTGGAAAGAAATACGTAGTCCTAGTTTTCTAGCACTGAAATTAAACACTAAAATTTCGCTCTGTATTTGACTCGTGATTTAAGTTTTGTGAAGACATTAAGATGGATAATTTTGATTTTGATATTGCCATTCTGGGTGCGGGGCCCGTTGGTTTAGCGCTAGCGATTGGCTTAAGTAAACTCGCCGAAAAGCAGTCTGCAAACTCAACACAAGCGCTGCGCATTGCCTTATTTCAAGGCAAGCAAGTCCCTATCCCTCCTGAAAAAGACACCAGAGTCTTAGCCTTAAATCATGGCAGCCGAGTCTTCTTAGAGTCACTTGAGGCGTGGCCTAATAAGAGCACCGATATTAAAACCGTTCATGTTTCTCAGAAAGGTCGCCTTGGTCGCACGCTCATTACAGACTCAGAGATGGCAGTGCCACGCTTAGGTAGCATGGTGTCATATGCGTACCTACATCAATCCCTAAGTACGCGCTTAGCGAATACCTCGGTGACTATCTTATCGGGTGAGCTTGCCAGTGCTCAAGCACCAGCGCAGGACGACGCTGGCCAAAACATGGCGGGGGCACTTGTCACCCAAGGCGATCAACAGTACCGTGTGCGCTTAGTGATTCAATGTGATGGTCTGCGTGCTCAAGATATTCAGCGCCAGTATGATCAGCATGCTTTGATTACCAGTGTCTATGTACGCTATCCACAACCAGGTTGGGCCTGGGAGCGCTTTACGCAAGAAGGGCCACTCGCCGTTCTGCCCCACCCTATTTTCCCTGGAGCCCAGTCGATAGTCTGGGCCACTAATCCCGTCAAGGCCAAACAGCTCCTTGATATGCCTGAGGCTGAGTTCGAACAGGCTTTACTGGAACACTTTGGCGATCGCTTAGGTCGCTTTACCTTGGCGGAAAAGCGTGCCATTTTCCCGCTCCACCTGAATGTGAATACGCATACGGTAAAACCGAACATGGTGGTGATTGGTAATGCCGCTCAGACTCTGCATCCAGTCGCGGGACAAGGCTTAAACCTCGGTTTACGCGATGTCGCAACTCTGTTAAATTGTCTCGCACCTTGGTTCAATCATGTGCAGCAAGATGTACAAGCTTTCTTGATGCGCTACCAAGAGGCGCGCAGCATCGACCGCCGTATCACCTGGGAATTAACTGACTTCTTACCACGCGTTTTCACGACCAAGAACCCACTCGTGGAGCATGCTTGTGGCTTGAGTTTACTCGCTATGGATATGGCTAAGCCCCTACGTCAGCCCTTAACCACGCAGCTCCTGCAGGGGTTTAGACCGTGATTATTTGAAACGCTGTTCGCTCTGCTGATTCGTAATAAATTGCGCATTTTTTACACAAGCTCCGCTAGCTTCGTTAAAATCACGGCATGAAAATTGGTCCTTGGCAACTCCCTAACCCTATTTTTGTAGCGCCCATGGCAGGCGTTACAGATCGTCCTTTCCGTCAGCTATGTAAGCGACTGGGAGCGGGCTATGCTGTATCCGAAATGGCCGCCAGCAATCCTAAACTCTGGGATAGCGTCAAGACCTCACGTCGCCTTAACCATGAGGGCGAAATCAATCCAATTGCGGTGCAAATTGCGGGGGCAGACCCTGAGATGATGGCCCAAGCTGCGGTATTTAATATCGCTAAGGGCGCGAAAATCATCGATATTAATATGGGTTGCCCTGTCAAGAAGGTATGCAGCGTCGCTTCGGGTTCGGCTCTCTTGCGTGATGAAAACTTAGTGGTCGAAATTTTGCAGGCAGTGGTTAAGGCTTGTCAGCCTTTTGAAGTGCCCGTCACATTGAAAACTCGTACAGGCTGGGATCGCTCACACAAGAATGCCTTACGTATTGGCGAGTTAGCGCAAGATATTGGTATCAGCGCACTGACCTTACATGGGCGTACTCGTGCCGATCTTTACACAGGTGAGGCAGAATACGATACTATTAAGCAAGTTAAGCAAGCTTTAGAGATTCCTATTGTCGCCAATGGCGATATCGACTCTCCCCAGAAAGCCAAGTTCGTGCTTGACTACACGGGTGCTGATGCTATTATGGTTGGCCGCGCGGCACAAGGTAATCCATGGATTTTTCAACAAATCAATCATTATCTGCAGACTGGTGTTCAACTCGCACCACCTGATTTTGCCCATATGCAAGAGATTCTTCTTGGCCATTTGCATGAGCATTATCAGTTTTATGGCGAGCATACTGGCGTACGTAGTGCACGTAAACATATTGCCTGGTATGTATCGCACTTGCCCCAAGCACAAAAATTTATTGATGAGATGAATCAGATTAACACCAGCGTTGAACAATATACGCTAGTGGAGAACTGGTTTTCTCAATTAATCGAGCAACACGATCTCGCTATTACTCATTAACCCAATAATATGACAAAACCAATTTCTATTGACGAATGTATTCGTACTAATTTAGACGCCTACTTTAAAGAACTAGGCACCAACCCTGCCAATAATGTTTGGGGGATGGTGATGGGTAGCGTTGAAAAAGCCCTGCTAGAGACCGTTATGCAACAGGCACAAGGCAATCAATCGAAAGCCTCAGAAATGCTCGGCATTACACGCAATACCTTACGTAAAAAACTTCTTTCCCATAATCTTATTCAAGACGCATCATGAAATTATCTACTGCTCTGTTATCGGTTTCAGACAAAACCGGGATTGTTGAATTTGCACAGGCACTTGCTGCTCGCGGCATCAAGCTACTCTCAACGGGTGGTACCGCTGCATTATTAAAGCAAGCTGGCCTTGAGGTGACCGAAGTGGCTGAGCACACTGGATCGCCCGAAATTTTAGATGGTCGTGTGAAGACCTTACATCCAAAAATTCATGGTGGTCTATTAGGTCGTCGTGATGATGAAAAACACTTAGCGACAATGGCTGAACATGGTATTGCGGCGATTGACTTACTGGTGGTGAACCTATACCCATTCCGTGAAACCATTGCTAAACCAAATTGTAGCTTTGCTGACGCAGTTGAGAATATTGATATTGGCGGACCAGCTATGTTGCGCGCTGCGGCTAAAAATCACGGCACTGAAGTTGGTGGCGTAACCGTGGTGATTGACCCAGCTGACTATACCCAAGTCCTCAAAGAAATTGATGATCTTGGTCAGCCTTCTTATGGTTTACGCTTAAAATTAGCGACTAAGACTTATGCACATACCGCTGCTTATGATGGCGCTATTGCTCAATACTTAAGTAGCCTAGTGGATGCTGAGCCACAACAAGATGCGCAACCTGCTCGTAAGCAATGGCCCAATACCATTACGCTGCAATTGCAACAGCATCAAGAATTACGCTATGGTGAGAATCCACACCAACAAGCCGCCTTCTATCTTGACCCTATCGCTGGTGAAGGTCTACTTGGTCGCTACCAACAATTACAAGGCAAGGAATTGTCTTACAACAACATCGCCGATGCCGATGCTGCCTGGGAATGCTCACGCAGTTTTGATGTTCCAGTCTGCGTTATCGTTAAGCACGCTAACCCTTGTGGTGTAGCGATTGCAGAGAATGCTTTTGCGGCGTATCAGAAAGCGTTTAAGACGGATCCTACTTCAGCCTTCGGTGGCATCATCGCCTTTAACCGTACCGTTGATGTACAAGTGGCTCAAGAAGTCAGTAAGCAATTCATGGAGGTCTTATTAGCCCCTGATTATACGGCCGAGGCACTAGAATTATTAGCAGCGAAAAAGAACGTGCGCGTTCTTAAAGTCGCGATCGGCTCTGCGCAAAACCCATTTGACGTAAAACGTGTCGGTGGTGGTTGGTTAGTGCAAGATCCTGATGCCTTTGACGTACCTGTTGAGTCTTTAAAAGTGGTCACGAAAAAACAACCGACTGAGCAACAATTGAAAGACCTGATGTTTGCCTGGAAAGTGGCAAAGTATGTTAAATCCAATGCAATTGTGTTCTGTGCTGATGGCATGACCATGGGTGTGGGTGCGGGTCAAATGAGCCGCCTAGACTCTGCGCGTATCGCCTCAATTAAGGCCGAAGCCAATGGTTTAAGCCTGAAAAACACAGCCGCTGCATCCGATGCTTTCTTCCCATTCCGTGATGGTCTATATGTCATCGTCGCTGCGGGGGCGGTTTGCATTATTCAACCGGGTCGTAGTATTCGTGAGCATGAAGTGAGGGATGCCGCGGAGGAACATGCTATTGCCATGGTGTACACAGGCACCCGTGATTGCCGTTACTAGTCCGGTTCGCATACCTGTAAT
>CAZIKJ010000238.1:0-5235 GCA_964539685.1 uncultured Pelistega sp. | reverse complement strand
CATGCAGATAGTCCTCCTCATCTTGACGGATGATTTGAATCAGTGGATGACTTTGCTTATCCGATGGTAAGCCAAATTGTCCAGCCTGATTTCCTAAGACAATCACATAATCCGCCTCTTTGCCTTTAGCGGCGTGGATGGTTGAGAGTTTAATGCGTAGATGTGGAAACCTAGTATGCCAACGACTTAACTCCTGAGTCGAAGGTAGCAAATGCGAGAACCTTGCTAAGACTAAGCAACTAAGCGGTTTAGGCAACTTATTGTGGTCAAGGCTTGCTACTTGAATTGATGCAATCTGCTCTAAGACCCTATCCATACTCATCTCGTCACTCAACAAACTCAATCCCATTTTGCTTTCAGCTTGAAATGATTTTAAATCTTTACGCGTCTGCAAAGGATTCGCTTGAATAAAGCGCGTACTGATATCACATAATGCCTGATGAAATCGAAAGGTCATATCCAAGGTGTAGCGCTGGCTTGCTCCAAAGTACTGCTCAAAATCCCGGGTATAGCGAACTTGACTACCCGCAAACTGATAAATCGATTGCCAATCATCACCCACACAAAAAATGCGGATATCCGGTTTCTGTTCACGTATGGCTTGAATAAGCGCAAAGCGACTCGGTGATATATCCTGAAACTCATCAATTAAAATATCACGCCAACTCACTTTATAAGCACCCGAACGCACGGCAGCGGTGGCATATTGAATCATCTGTTCAAAATCAATCGCCGACTCATCTTTAAGAGCCTCTAAGTAACAACTATATAGGGGATTTAACAAGTCCACTAAGCATTGCAATTCGCAACTTAATGATTGCTTCAGTACCTGTCCATCAATCCCTTCAGCATGCAGTGTCTGCATGAGATTCGTGAGCAATTGCAGGAGCTGATCCGCCCTACCCTGGCTCCGCATAATAGGATTAGACATTGCTTGCCTTGGGCACGCCTTCAACTGTTCAATAAAGAGAACTTGCATGGCTTGAAGATACTGCAACTCTATCGAATAAGAAGGTGAATCTTGAACAAATAGCGCAGCTGTGTACGATGGTAAGTCTTGAGCATCACTTTGCCCCGTTATACTGTTTTGCTCATAATCCACATCCTGACACTGCTCAGAATCCACATTCTGACACTGCAGACTGTTTATAAACACTTTCGTAAGCAGCTCACCACTTATACCATCTAGAATTTTATCTTGGTAAATTTCTAAGGCTGTGATACCGCGCTTATGATGGATGCGCCGCACTTGTTCGCGACGCTGTCGATGCGCCAATGCACTTTTCTCTTGTGGCTTGTCTAAATCAGCTTCAACACAATTAAAGACGTTGATATACAGATTACAAGCTGGTAGAAAAAAGGTGGCGCGATATGGTTTATACGGGGATAAATAAATATCGTCGGCAAAGTGCGCTTGATATTGGTAGGCAATATTATTCAGATATAAAGTATTAGCCAGCATCAACTCTAAGGGATTACGTACATACTCATCGGCTAAGCTGCGCCAAATACCTTGGGCAATTTCATCATTATAGAACGTATAATAATCCTGCAGCGCTTGGGCATATAGCCCATCTTCTTGCTGCAATAAGTCTTGAAAACTGCTTCGCATAAAAGCCTGCAAGCGCCCTTCTTCATTCAGCCGAGTTAATTTCAGCTTGATGTCATTAGAAGGATTTAAAGACTGTTCACTACTTAAGGTCTTGCGCTCATGCTCTTGGTTTTGCACACCTTGCAGAATATGCAGTCCTAAACTATGAAAAGTACGCGCGGTAAAGCCCTGGGACTTATTGTGAACGTTTACGCACGCCCCCTTTGCTTGTCTTACATCACCTTGCCCTACTTGTGCTTGAGTCTCTCCACCTTGCCCTACTTGTGCTTGAGTCTCCCCACCTTGCCCTACTTGTGCTTGAGTCACTCCACCTTGTTCTACTTGTCCCCGTGAAATCACTGTTAATCTTGAGCCTAATAAAAATTCACCACGCTCTTGCATCTCATCTGCCGCTTCGACGGCAAATGCTAGCATTAAAATTTCATCCGCTCGTGCTTGTTGACTCTGAATAAGATAGGCAACTCGCCCCATTAATGTACTTGTCTTACCCGTCCCTGCCCCAGCCAGTACTAAGGTGTTTTGAGCAGGTGAAACACAAGCCTGTCGCTGCTTCAGTGTTAAGGGTTGTCGCTCTAGCGTATCGAATAGGGTCTTATACTGCTCCAACATGGTCTGCGAATTTACGACGTGATCAATCACAGGATCTTGACTCATTAAATGATAAGGGAATGACTGAGTATATGCTAAGCCCGCTGCCCTTAAAGAACAACAAGGCCTTTTTACCCATCCGTAGTTTTACTTGCTTAGAGATGCGTAAACTACTACCCATACCCTTATCCCTGAGCGCATAAATTATCGCAAGTATTTCTGTCCTGTCCATAATTCTTTAAGTCTAAATTACCGCAAACAGCACCAGCCCAAAAATAGAATAAGCCCTAAAGTCGGACCTGGGTCTTTCTTTAGGGCTTCATATGTGTCTAGCTATGCATTGCTTAAATTATTACGCGGCATCTTGATGCGAACTTAACTATTAGTACCATCCACCTAACTAGGTAAGCAGTTACCGCTTACTCGAAACACCTCGATATCAATTTAACGATCATTGCCTCTAGACATCCAAGCGGCTCATCACTTTGAACTACTGGGCTGCTTTAAACTTAGCCTCAGCTTCATCAAAGCGTTGTACCACTGTTGCTGGAGGAGTGGTCATTAACGACACAATCCATAGCACCAGACTACATGCGATAAAGCCAGGTACGATTTCATATAAGGCACTATTCGTTAGAGGCTTCCAAGCAACCACAACAACTGCCCCTGCCACCATACCTGCTAATGCACCCATCGCCGTTAAGCGCTTCCAGAATAGAGAGAAAATAATCACAGGGCCAAAAGCCGCACCAAAGCCAGCCCATGCATAAGACACTAGGCCAAGCACGCGACTATCACTGTCTTGTGCCAACCAGATGGCAATCAAGGCGACCATCAAGACCATAAAGCGACCAAACCACACGAGTTCTGTTTGGCTCGCATGTGGACGTAGAAAACCCTTGTAAAAATCTTCGGTCAGCGCTGATGAACACACCAATAATTGCGCACTCAGCGTACTCATTACAGCAGCAAGAATAGCCGAAAGCACCACACCTGCAATCCAAGGATTAAACAAGATGGTTGCTAATGCCATAAAGACACGCTCAGGATTATCTTGTAGGATAGCCGCTTGATCAGGGTTGACGCGAAAATACGCAATACCGAAATAACCTGCAGCTACCGCCCCTGCTAAACATAAGACCATCCAAGTCATACCAACGCGACGCGCACGTACCAAGGCTGGCAATGACTCTGCCGCCATAAAGCGCGCTAAGATATGTGGCTGACCGAAGTAACCTAGTCCCCAAGCTGCCGCACTGATAATCCCAATAATACTCACCATGCTCGCATCAGGTACTAAGCTTGAGTAAGCCTTACCATCAGCCAAACCAGCTTGCTGCATCACTATATTAACCTCTGCCGCACCGCCTAAGCTCAAGTAAACCATCACAGGCGTTAAGACCAAGGCAAAGAACATCAAGGAAGCTTGTAAGGTATCCGTCCAACTCACCGCCAAGAAGCCACCGATAAAGGTATACGCAATCGTTGCTCCCGCACCTAACCACAGCGCAGTCTGATAGTCCATCTCAGGGAACACAATCTGAAATAGGCGTGCACCCGCTACCACACCCGAAGCACTGTAGATCGTGAAGAAAAATAAAATAATTGCGGCGGCAATAACTTTCAGTAATTTGCCATTCTCACCAAAGCGATTAGCAAAATAATCAGGTAAGGTCAGCGCATTATTATTAACTTCTGTGTAAATGCGTAAACGACCTGACACTAAGCGCCAGTTAAAATAAGCACCTACACACAAACCAATAGCAATCCACGACTCAGACAAACCACTTAAATAAATAGCGCCAGGCAAGCCCATCAAAAGCCAACCAGACATATCCGAAGCACCTGCGGCCATTGCCGTCACAAAGCCACCGAGACGTCGACCACCTAAAATATAATCACCGAAATTACGTGTGGCAAAATATGCCGCCAAACCGATACCGAGTACCGCAGCAATATATAGGCCAAACGTAATATAGATTGGGTTAATGTTATCCATTATTTCTCCCTAATTACCTTTAAGAATATGTAAAAGAACTGACACCATTATGTTTAAACTTTAAGGTTCAAAACAGCACCAATAAGCAAACAGTGTAATACACTTAAGCCCTTAAAATCAGCTTCTAACAGGCAATTTTGGATGAAAGAAGAAAAAGCCAGCGCTTACGCACTGGCTTTAAAGACCGAACTCTATACCACTCTGAGAAACTCTATTCTTCTGTAAAAAACCCTATACTGCGATAAGACCCTGTACTTCCAGAAGAAATTCTATAAAGCTCTGAGTAACTCTCAATGGTTATCAAAACTTATTGCAATGGACGGCTTAAGTCTTGAATTGCAGGCTGAGCTTCAACCGCAGGTACAACTGGCGCTGTTGGAGCTGGTGGAGCTGCTGGCGGCTGAGGCACTGCAGCTGTAGGTGCTGTCGGAACAGCGACTTCAGGCGCTGAAGTTGGTGCTGTTGTCGGTTGTACTGTACCACTTGCTTTCACCTCACCGCTTGGGCCGAAAACTTGTACAGTCTCATTCGAGATCACAGTTTGACCAGTTGGTACATTATTCGCATCCACCGGTGTATATAGCTCTGTTTGCTTCATGCGCAATGTAGGCTCAACATACATATCTTGAGATTTAGCCCAAGCTGAACGATTATCAGCCTCCTGTGCAAAAGCAGTGGCACTTACACTCATTAGGACTAGCGTAGAAATTAAAACTTTTTTCATATACTTCTCCAAAAAATATGGCCTAGGAATAATGTAACAAAAAAAAGCCCAAATGTGAAATCAACTTTGAAACAAAAAGCAACATGACACTATTATTAAAGAGTGTTAAGTGCCAAGCAATTCATACTTATAATCAGGTAATTCTAGATTTCATGCCGTATAATAAGGCCTTAGCATGACTCAGTTACTCAAATTGTGTGATATTTCCTGAAACATTTGCAGTAAAGCCTATAAAATTAAAAAGGCTTTGTTTATAATGTTCTCAGAAAAGCAATATCTAACCTATGGGCTTGATGTTACTTTGCATAGAAT
>CAZIKJ010000237.1:0-2762 GCA_964539685.1 uncultured Pelistega sp. | reverse complement strand
CTAAGGCCGCAATCGATTGATCGCTATTGG
Organism: uncultured Pelistega sp.; assembly: GCA_964539685.1. GTDB lineage: Bacteria > Pseudomonadota > Gammaproteobacteria > Burkholderiales > Burkholderiaceae_B > Taylorella. The sequence continues at coordinate 2,732 of CAZIKJ010000237.1, read as the reverse complement.
CTAAGGCATAGCTTACAGCTTGCTGTTTAAATTCTGGACTAAAGCGTTTGGGCATGTTAATTTCTCCTGTGAAATAAGCATACGCTTTAGAGGGGGTGAATGTCCACTTTTCTGACTAGGATCAGTTTGGAAGAGTCGGATATCTGGAATCAGAAGTGAGAGCCGACGCGTACATAGAGTAAATCCATGAAGAGGCGTCGGGCATATTGTTTATTATATTAAGAGGATATAGCTTATTTAGTCAAGCTAAGTAAGGTGTTAACAATGTATGAGGAAGAGTTGATTGTTTAGTGCGCAGCTTAAGAATCATATGGAATTACTAGAAACACGATTGAAATAGTTCTTATATACTATATAATGATTTTTCCGCATTAAATAAGCGTTAGGATAGATTATGATCGTAGATTTCACAGTTTCTAATTTTCGATCGCTTCGCGATGAGCAGACCTTAAGTTTCTATGCTGAAAACCCTGGTACTCACTTAACGGAAAATATTCATTATCCAGTTAAGGAGATAGGTGTGCTTAGCTCTGCCGGGATTTATGGACCAAATGCTTCGGGGAAATCCAACTTTCTTTTGGCTTTAAGTGCCTTGCGTTGGACGATAGAGAACAGTCACTCGCTGAAGGAAAACGAAATTATTCCAACTTTTGAGCCATATAAGCTTGATGAAAACACCTTAAAATCTCCGGTATGTTTTTCGCTTGAGTTTGTAGTTGAGGGGGTGCGCTATATTTATGACCTTCACTATACCCAAGAAGAAGTGGTTTATGAGCATCTGCGTTATTACTCAGTTGGTGAAAAACGCACGACAATCGCTTTGCTATATGAACGCAAAGAGGGTGAAGATTGGGATACCATGAGCTTCGGTGGCCACTTTAAGGGTGGTGCACGCAAAATTCCATTTTTTAAAAATCAGGCTTACTTATCAAAAGCCGGTAACACTCCGGATGCGCCTCCTTTTATACGTCAGATATATCAGTTTTTTGTTAACCAAGTTGCTTTTGTTAAGCAAGGAAACATAAGACTTGACCCTAAATGGAAAGCTAATACAGAACTTGTTCAAGACATTAGTCATTTTTTTAACGCACTCGATGATGGAATAAGCAGCCTTCAAGTCAAAAAACGCGATCTTAGTAAGTTCAAATTGCCATCAGACATGCCTGAAGAACTAAGAGCGTCAATTCTTGAGGACTTTAGCCATGAGCTATTTTTTGAACGTCAATCAAAAAGTGGTTATAAAGCGCTTTTTGCGCTTGAGGAAGAGTCGGATGGTATCCGAGCATTAATTGAGACGGTACCCTTATTAATGCACGTGCTACGTAAAGGGCATGTGTTGATTTGGGATGAGTTGGAAAACAGCTTGCACCCTCATGTAGCAGAGTTGGTTTTAAGTTTATTTAATGATCCAGAGATAAATCAAAGCAATGCGCAACTCTTATTCACCACACACAATCTTGCTTTGATGAACCCTGAAAAAATGCGTAAAGATCAATTGTGGTTAGTTGAAAAGCACGATGGGGTATCAGAGCTTATTTCATTAGTTGAGTTTGACAGTAGTCAGTTAAAAAATAGCAGCCCATTTGCTAAGTGGTATTATGACGGCCGTTTAGGTGGTTTACCTTCTATTAATTACTCTTTAGTTAAAGACCTTTTTAAGGAAGTTAAGCAGGAGGGTAACGATGGCTAAGCCACGCAAAAAGGGAAACCGTGTAGTTAAACCAAAAATTTACATATTTTGTGAGGGTGAAAAAACCGAACCGTCATATATTCGAGAATATATTAATTTTAAGTATCCAAGTTCAGTAAGACTTAGAGGGGCAGAGCGTCCTGTTATCTTGAAAGACACAGATAAGAATACACCGATTCAGCTAGTTGAAGTGGCATTGGAGCACAAAAAGTCATTGGATTTTGAAAAGGATCAAGTATGGGTGATGTACGATAGAGAAAGTCCACAAAAATACACCGATGAGCAGCATAGAAAAGCCTATGATGAAGCGACAAGAAATGGCCTTAATGTAGCTATTTCAAATGTTTGCTTTGAATACTGGTTGTTATTGCATTTATCTACCTCTGCACCAGCAATGAGTAATTGTGACGCTTTAGTCAAGTCTCCCGCTTTTAGGGAGGCACTTTTACAATTAGGAATGAAGCAGTACGATAAAAAGGGTAAAACAGCAAAGGAGCTGTTCACACGACTAATGAGTGATGACTATATTAATGCTGCTAGAAATAATGCAAAAAACAATAACGAAAATGCCATGTCAGCAGCTAGTAGTAAAAACCAAGCTCCTTATCAAATCCAGCCGTTTACTAATGTTTATGAGCTACTAGAAGCCATTGATGAGGTGGCAGCTGGTTAGCTTTATGATGATTCAAGCATGGTAGTGGTTTAAATTAGAATGATAGAAGAGGCAAAGATTGAAGTTTTGCCAGAAGTCTGATGTGTAATAAGCGATATGTTTTGACTATCAAGGAGTTTTCTTCACAGAGGAAAATATAGAGGTATATGAATGATAGAGCTAGTTTATGTGTATATAGGTGAAGCTAATAATGAGAATTATGACCTGCACTTTGACTTTTCAAGAGATACACAAGTCCGTTGGGACAATCATGCAAAAAAGTTTGGTGTTATTAAAATAGAATCAGAATTACCTAATGATTTTTTTCCTAAAAATATAACTAACATGGTAATCCTCCCACAAAACCATAGCAATTAGAAGTAGAATTTC
>CAZIKJ010000236.1:0-8576 GCA_964539685.1 uncultured Pelistega sp. | reverse complement strand
TTCAAACACTAAATAGTTAGAAAACTATAATTTTTTAGGAGACAATATGAAAATCAAGGTATTATTTTTAGCTTTATCCGCATGCTTTGTATCAACAGCCTATGCACAAGATACAGAGAGCTACCCTTCAAAGCCGATCACACTCATTGTATCTGCTTCTCCAGGGGGAACTACTGATTTGGCCGCTCGTATGATTGCTGAGCCTTTAGGGAAAGCTTTAGGTCAAACTATTGTTGTGGAAAATAAGCCTGGTGCAGCGGGTAGTATTGCCGCACAACAGTTGATTAAGTCTAGAGCTGATGGCTATACACTGTTATTGCAGTACTCAGGCTTTCAAGTTATTACACCAAGCATAACGAAAGTAAACTGGGATCCAGTCAAAGATTTCAAACCAGTCGCTAATGTATTATCAGCTCCTCAGGTTTTAGTAGTCAAAAAGAACTTACCAGTTAATACCTTACAAGAACTTATCAACTATGCCAAAGAACGACCTGGCGTGTTGAATTACGCATCTTCAGGCAATGGCTCCTTGCAACATGTGACTACAGAGTTATTGAACCAAATGGCTGGTATTGATACTGTTCACGTACCATATAGTGGTACAGGGCCAGCCTTAACAGATTTAATTGGAGGCAGTGTTGATTTTACTATCACTACGCCCCCACCGCTATTGCCACATATTCAAGCAGGTTCACTAAAACCCTTAGTCAATACGAGTAATACAAAGCTGAAATCCTTACAAGATGTTCCAACTGCCAGTGAGGCAGGTTTACCAGACTTACTCGTTTCCTCATGGTTTGCTATGTATGCTCCTGCTGATACACCTGATGCAATCGTGAATAAGCTAAGTAGTGAAATAGAGAAAATTATGGCAACTCCTGAATATCAGGAAAAAGCTGAAAATCTTGGTGCTACGGCTGAATACATGAATTCTGAGCAGTTAGGGAAATATACGGTACAAGAGTTGGATCGTTGGAAACAGGTCATTGAGTCAGCAAAAATCACTTCAAATTAAATCTAATAAGTGATCAACTCATGTGATGCAGAACACCACAAAATACCTTTTAGGCATATTTTGTGGTGTTTTTTTATTTGTCCTATAGACGGGTATGGATTTGTTGCTCAAGACAAGTGGGATTATTTAAGGATAAATCTTCAAGATCGTGACGAGATAAGTTCGTATTCAAGCTTACTCGCGATGAGATGAGCTACTATTTAGCTCATGAGAGGCTGATAATCAGTTGTCTGGTCCTCATTCATCCCCATACATCAGCAAACCATCGATATCAATGACGCGTATCTTTTTCGGTGATACTTGCTCAATGAGGCCTTCCTGCTCAAACTCTGTAAATTTACGAGAAATCGACTCAGGTGAGGTGCCTAGGTAAGAGGCGAGTTCACGACGCGACATCGGTAGTGTAAGTATAAGTTCCTCAGGTTCCTCATTCCCGTCGGGCTTTTGCATCAAGCCTTCTAAATACATAATCAGGCGCCGGCTGATGGAGACTGTGGCTACTTTGGAGACATGGCTTTGGGTTTGCATCAATCGGCGGGAAACTTCTTCCAGAATTTTGATAGCAATACTTGGATATTGAGCCAAGAGTGATTGCACATCTTCACGGTGCAATACACAGATATGGCTGTCTAGAGCCGCTTCGGCATAATCCTCATGCACTGCATCACCACTAAACAAGGTCAACTCACCCGTAAAGTCGCCGGGGTTGAGGATGCGAATCAATTGTTGCTTACCATCTTGACTCAGCTGGTAAATCGAAATACGTCCCTTATGCACGATATATAGCGCATTATCTTGCTCGCCACTACGATACAGTAGCTCACCCTTATGCAGGAATGTTGGGCGGGCGTATTCCACCAATAAGCGCATGGTGTCCTCGGTGAGGTGGTTGAAGATAGGCACTTTATAGATACATAGGCTAACTTCATGCTGCTGCGAGCCCTCATGATGCGTACAGTGATTCACCGCTTACCTCCACATTAAAAATTAATTGATACCTACCCGCCAAACTTGACAGCCATCAATTTTTAATCCTGTTTGCCTCACTATACTGTAATTACTGAGAGAGAGGAACCTTTTACACAAGCTTCCAAGCAGTAAACAACACTGGCCGATGGCGACAATGCTCCTCTTTCATGGATATTATATAAATCAATCAAACTGTATGGATCAATCAAGTCCACAATAGATCAATGGAGAATATTATGAACACAATCGTTATGCAATTAGAAACTTTAAGCTGCCCTTCCTGTATCCGCAAAATCGAGTCGGCTGTCTCTGGACTCAAGGGTGTGAGTGAGGTCAAGGTCTTATTCAATGCCAGCAAAGTGAAGACGCAAGTAGATGAGTCCCAGGTGAATGCTGAACAAATTCAACAGACTATTGAGAATCTTGGGTTTAAGGTGCTTAGCACCAAGGCCAATTAATTTGTTTAAGGGTCTAGGTTTTAAGCGGCTCAGTCAGTGTCCTTAAACTGACACAGCGATTATGCTGATGCTGAGCCATCGTGACTATCTTGCCATTGAGGTACGGATAGGCACGGTGGCTTTTTTATGTCAAATCATTATGAATGTGAAAAAGGCTTAGCTTAAACAATAGATACCGCAATATTGTATACGTAGGAGAATATCATGTTGAAATGGATACTAGCACAGGAGAAACCCATCACTTGGGGCGCAGGCCTGTTAATTGTTTTAGGCTTAGCATTACGTTATGTTGACTTAGTGGCTTATGGCGATGTCGCCCTTATTATTGCTACCCTAATTGCTGTGGCACCGATTAGTATTAAAGCTTTTCAAGCACTTCGTTATAAGACCTTTAGTATTGAACTATTGGTCACCATAGCGGTAGTCGGTGCTTTATATATTGGTGAGTATATTGAGTCGTCGGTGGTGACGTTCTTATTCTTATTTGGCTCATATCTTGAAGCCCGTACCTTGGATAAGACCCGCTCTTCAATTCGAGAGTTAACCGATATGGCGCCGCAAGAGGCGAACTTATTATTGCCTGATGGTACTCGCCAAGTCGTGAGTGTGGATGAGATTAATGTTGGTGATCACTTAGTGATTTTGCCAGGTGGCAAGGTACCTGTAGATGGTGTGGTGCTGACGGGTCGGGCCAGTATTAATGAAGCGTCGGTAACCGGAGAATCGGTACCTGTGAATAAAGAAGTGGGTGATAAGGTATATAGCGGCACGATTGCCGATGACGGTTATATTGAAATTATTGCCGAGAAAGTAGGGGATGATACGACTTTCGCCAAGATTATTGAGTTGGTGGAAGAGGCACAAGACAGTAAATCGCAGACGGAACGCTTTCTGGATCGCTTTGCCCAGTATTACACACCATTGGTGGCGGCTCTGTCGGTCTTAGTCTATGCCATCACCTCTGATCTGCACTTAGCGATTACCTTCTTAGTGATTGCTTGTCCTGGTGCCTTAGTAATTGGTGCCCCCGTATCGAATGTCGCCGGTATTGGTAATGGCGCGAAGAATGGGGTCTTGGTAAAAGGCGGTGAAGTCATTGAGAAGCTCAGTAAAGTGGATACCTTAGTGTTTGATAAAACAGGTACCTTGACTAAAGGCAAGCCAGAAGTGACTGAGCTGAAGTTATTTAGTGAGTTTGATGCGTATAAATTCTTGGGCTTAATTGCTAAAGCTGAGACAGTGTCTGAGCATCACTTAGGTAAGACGATTGTGAGATATGCGCTGGATCAAGCCTATGATTTAAATGCCTATGCAATCAGTGCGAGTGAAGCCATCAAGGGTAGGGGTGTCACAGCAACGGTGAATGGCTACTCCTTAGTGATTGGTACGCGTGCCTTGATGAATGACGCTGGTTTGCAGATCGCTGAGCATATTGAGGCATATGCAGTTGAGCGTGAGAGACTTGGTAATACGGCTATCTTTGTGAGCGTGAATAATGATGTAATCGGTATTGTATCGATTGCCGATCAAGTACGCGATGGTGCGAAAGCAGCCTTAGATAATTTACGTCGCAATGGGATTAAGCGTATTGTCATGCTCACCGGTGATAATCGTCATACGGCGGAAGCGGTAGCAACTGAGTTAGGTTTAGATGAGTTCCATGCCGAGTTAATGCCTGAAGATAAAGTGGCTCATGTGAAGCGTCTTAAAGCGCAAGGTGCAGTGATTGGTATGACGGGTGATGGTGTGAATGATGCGCCTGCCATTGCAACCGCTGATGTGGGTGTAGCGATGGGTATTAGTGGTACGGATGTGTCGATGGAAACCGCTGATGTAATTTTGATGGCGGATCGCTTAGACCAATACGCACATGCTTATGCCTTATCCAAAGCCACGATGAGCAATATGAAGCAGAATATCGCGATTGCGCTTGTGGTCGTTGCCTTCCTCTTGTCAGGCGTGGTGCTCGGTTTTATTAATCTAGCGTCAGGGATGTTTGTCCATGAGGGCAGTGTATTGGCAGTCATTCTGAATGCTATGCGCTTAATTAAGTTTAAGCATTGATTAAAAGCACTTATTCAAAGTAGCAATTAAAGTACTTATTATTAAAAGGAGCAATCGAAAGTAGCAATCGAAAGTAGCGTTTAAAAATATTAAAGCCTCTCTATTTTTTAGAGAGGCTTATTTTTGGGGTGGCGCTAAGGCCGTGCCGCGCTTACATATTCTGCTTGGCTTGTTTCTTCAGCTTAGTTTTAATGCGCGTTTGCTTCAGGTTCGAGAGATGTTCAACGAAGACCTTGCCCATGAGATGGTCGAGTTCGTGCTGTACACAGACGGCGAGTAAGCCATCGGCCTCGAATTCGTATGCTTCACCTTTTTCATTGAAGGCTTTCACTTTAATCTCGGCAGCGCGCTCAACCTTGTCGTAGATGCCAGGTACTGACAAGCAGCCTTCTTCATAGACTTGCAACTCATCGCTCTTCCAGGTGATTTCTGGATTAATCAGCACTAATAGATCATTGCCTTCTTCAGAGACATCAATCACTACGACGCGCTCATGCACATCAACTTGCGTCGCCGCTAAGCCTACACCAGGGGCGTCATACATGGTTTCTGCCATGTCTTTAACAAGGGTGCGAATACGCTCATCAATTTGTTCAACTGGCTTGGCGATCTTGTGTAGACGGGCATCAGGGTAATGAAGAATAGGAAGTAAAGCCATAATAAAGTGCAAACTACGTAAATAACGTTCTATTATAGTCCAAATTAGGGGATTCTACGCGTGGAGAAGTTTGTCGTCGTGACAAGTTTTTTCAGTGTATGTCGCTATAATAGGCCTATCTATTTTGCGTATTGACGCACTATCGCCTGATTATGCGCTATGTATAAGCGAATAGCAAAATACGATACACGATGGTGTAATGCAGAAACTACCTTCGATAATGGGTGATTTGGCCGCATGCCGTAGCTGTTGTTGTAGGAGAAGTAAAGCATGACCTTCTTAGGGTCGATAGCCTTCGAGGCTAATAGGGATGAGAATACTGATGGGCTTGCCATATGAATTCAAGTGAGACGATGATAAGTTCTTCACCAGGACCCGAGTTATGGGCGTGGTTACGTTTAACCTTGGAACCTGGCGTAGGGACGGTGACAGCGAAACAATTGCTAGCGGCCTTCGGCTTGCCAGAGCATATTTTTGCGGCTTCGTATTCTCAACTGATGCCTGTTGTCGGGCAGAAATTAGCCTTGCAACTGAGTACGGATTGTGCGCCTGAGATAGGGGCGTTGATTGAACGTACTTTCGACTGGTTAGCTAAGCCCGAACACTATATTATTACCTTGGCTGACGCGGCGTATCCTGCCAGTTTGTTAGAGACTCATGACCCACCTGTGTTGCTGTATGTCGATGGTCAGCTTGAGAGCTTGGCGCAAACGCACAAGATGGCCATGGTGGGGGCGCGTCATGCAACGGTGATGGGCGAGTCGAATGCGCGCGCTTTTGCCAAATATCTTGCCCAGAAGGGCTGGTGTATTGTCAGTGGTCTGGCACTCGGTATTGATGCGGCCTCCCATGAAGGGGCTCTGGATTCCTTGTGTGTTGGCAGCACGATTGCGGTCATGGGGACGGGCATCAATCGCCTATATCCCGCTCAACATAAGCAATTAGCGCTTAGGATAAAAGCCCAAGGTGCCTTGATCAGCGAACTGCCATTGGATACGAGTGCAAAAGCGTTTCACTTTCCACAGCGTAATCGCTTAGTGGCAGGCTTATCGCGTGGTGTTCTGGTGGTGGAAGCGGCCAAACAAAGTGGTTCTTTAATTACAGCTCGAATGGCGGCTGACTTGGGTAAAGAAGTCTTCGCCATTCCTGGTTCAATTCATTCGCCTCTCGCACATGGTTGCCATGCCTTAATTCGCCAAGGCGCTAAGCTTGTCGAAACGGGGCATGATATTTTGGAAGAGTTGGGCTATGCTCAACCACAACAAGCGCCTGTACGACCGTCAACCGAGATTGCTGGTTTAACTCAAGCACAGCAGACGGTTTTAGATTTAATGGCTTATGAGGCAGTGAGTGTGGCGCAATTGGCTCAGCGTCTAGGACAAGATAGTGCCAGTCTCACGGCGCAGCTAGTGAGTTTTGAATTACAGGGGATTGTGATGCGTCTTGCTGATGGACGTTATCAACGGCTTGCCCCTAAGAGTTAGCCTATACCGTAAGTCTCTATCTATACCGTTAGTCCATACAATTCCTAAGTGATTTTTCAGTCACAGAGTGCTAGACTCTAAGGTTAGATATGAAAATTTTTAAGTGAGAGACATAATGCACTATCCCAAACAGGTCAAGATTGTTGAAGTAGGTCCACGTGATGGCCTGCAGAATGAGAAAGAGTTCGTCCCTACCGAAGTTAAGGTAGAGCTGGTCAACCGCTTAAGCCAGGCGGGTATTGCGAATGTTGAGTCGGCTTCTTTCGTCTCACCCAAGTGGGTTCCCCAGATGGCGGATAGCACTGAGGTAATGGCGCAAATCACACGTCGTCCTGGCACAATTTATTCGGCCCTGACACCGAACCTTAAGGGGTTTGAAGCCGCGCTAGCGGCTAAGGCCGATGAGGTGGTGATTTTCGGAGCCGCCAGTGAAGCCTTCTCTCAGAAGAATATTAATTGCTCAATCGCTGAGTCGATTGATCGCTTTATCCCTGTGGCTGAGGCCGCCTTAGCCGCTGGTTTGCGTCTACGTGCCAGTATTAGCTGTGCCTTAGGTTGCCCGTATCAAGGCGAAGTACCGATTAGTGCCGTTGAGGATGTCGTTCGTCGTATGCAGGCTCTAGGGGTGCAGGAATTTGATATTGCTGACACCATTGGCGTGGGCACAGCCCAGAGAGTCTATGAAGTGATGTCAGCAGTGGTGCCCATCGTAGGCGTGAAGCATGTTGCGGGCCACTTCCATGATACTTATGGTCAAGCCTTACCGAATATCCTCGCGGCTATGCAAGCAGGGGTCTCTATCTTTCACTCCTCCGTGGCGGGTTTAGGTGGATGTCCATATGCAAAAGGCGCCACGGGTAATGTCGCGACTGAAGATGTCCTCTATATGTTGCATGGCATGGGGATTGAGACAGGTATTGATTTAGAGCAAGTGGTGGATGCAGGTGATTTTATCTCTCAATTCCTCAAGCGCGAGAATTCAAGTCGTGTTGGTCGTGCGCTGCTGAATAAGCGAGCTTGTGCATGATGTCATTCATTCCCTTAACTGAGAGGGAACAAGCGCAGCTCAAAGATAATTTAGGTGATTTGCCGATAACAGGCCCTGCTTGGCCCCGTTGGGTCAAGTTAGTGGCTTTATTGGTCTTAAGTTTGGTGGTGATGCAGGCTGGGCTTACTGTGCAGAAGGCTGGCCTCGCTTCATTAAGTAATACAGGTGGACTGTTTTTGCTGATAGTCTTCATCGGCTTGTCGTTCATTACTTATTTTATGCAGCACTCAGTGACCACGATTGATGAGAACGGTATTCGTCAGTCTTGGTTCACTAAGCGCCAAGTCGGTTTTCATGAAATGAGTTTTGCCAAGTTTGTCCCCATGTTGGCTTCTAAGCGCTTAATTGTGTTCGTGAAAAAAGGGCGCCCGATTGTTTTTCAGGCGGGTAGTCAAGACTTGCAAGTGGCTTTCGCCAAAATTTCTTTGCAGTTTAAGGATCGACAGTATTAAGCACAGCAGCTGCTCTGGGGGGGCTTTCACTCCCTCAGTATGTGATGGTGCGGATCGCTAATCTCATGGGCCATTTTCTCGTGGTCCATTTTCTCGTGGTCCATTACTCGTGGTCCATTACTCATTGGCTATTACGTCCCAAAGACTAGGCTGCTTACTAGCGCTAAGATGAACCTCAAATACTCGCTAGGTTTACTTTTGTGGTGTGGTAATAATCATGCGCATGACGATACGGCGAATTAAGGGCAGTGCGATAAGAATAATCGGAAATGCCATTGCCCAAGACATGGACCAGGCTTTCAGTCACTTGAATAAGACGCCTTCGCTCAAACCTAAATTTAACAAGGTATTAAAGCCAGAAATAAATCCGCTCATAATGCCTGAGAGGAAGAGGGGTAACAGCCAGTTAATGCTTTTGCTAGGTAGCT
>CAZIKJ010000235.1:0-3986 GCA_964539685.1 uncultured Pelistega sp. | reverse complement strand
CCTTGTACACTGGATAAGATTTTGCGTAAGTTAGCGCGCCATACATTACGACCATCAACGACGCCTAAGGATAAAACCTTATCATTTGGCCATTGGGCAAGAAAAGTTGCTAATTGCTCTGGTGCGCGTACAAGATCAATATGTAAGCCATCAATTTCAAGTGCACGTAGTCGATCGATATGCTCTGCGACCGCACCGAAATATGTTGCTAATAAGATTTTACTAGGACTAGCTTGATGTAGTTGTGCGTAAGCGGGGCCGAATGCATCCAACCATGTGGATTCAAGGTCTAGGCATAAAATCGGTTCATCAATCTGTACCCAATCCACGCCTTCTTGGCTAAGCGCCTGTAATAGTCCTGAGTATGCTTGCAATAAGGTAGGCAAGAGCTCAAGACGATCGAACTCCTGGCCCTTGGTTTTGCCTAAATACAATAAGCTAAGCGGACCAACTAAGCTTACTTTAACCTTGTCTTGCACGCTTTGTGCTTGCTTTACTTGTGCGATTAAATTCTTGGCTTGTGTAGAGAATTGCGTGTCTGTCGTCCATTCAGGGACAATATAGTGGTAGTTAGTATCAAACCACTTGGTCATTTCCATGGCAAATTGTTCTTGATTACCACGCGCTAATTGGAAGTATTGCTCGACACTCATATTGTCTGCAGCAAAGCCAAATCGTTGTGGTGGTGCTCCAACGGCCAGTAGCGTATCGAGTACTTGGTCATACAAAGAGAAATCACCAACCGCTAAATAGTCTACCCCGAGATCTTTCTGTGTCTGCCAGTTGTGTAGGCGGATAGTTGCAGCCGTTTCTAATAACTGTTCTAGACTGGTTTCTCCACGCCAAAATGCTTCTTGAACAAACTTTAACTCACGTTGTGGGCCGATACGTGGAAAACCTAATAAATGAAACTTACTCATGATAAATATTGAACCCTATAAATTATTTGCATAAATCGGATAATTAGCATAATATTGTGTCTAATAAAATGAGTCAAACGATTAATATTTGTATTTAATATGAATCTATTTCATGTTCTTGATGAAGAAATAGTATTGTTAGGTAGGCGAGCCAAACCGGTGCTTAACTGCTGTGTGTATTGCTATTACTAGTCAGAGCATTGAGTAATTCAAGTTTATGGATATAACAATGAGTAAAAGTTTATGAGCTCTTTTCTTGAATTGCGACACTTAAAAACGATGCAAGCACTTGCTCAAACAGGGAGCGTATCAGCAGCAGCGGATCACTTATTTGTCACGCAGTCTGCCTTATCGCACCAGATCAGAGCCTTAGAGGAACATTATCAAAGTAGTCTTTTCGAGCGTAAATCATCACCGATTCGCTTTACGGTAGCGGGAGAGCGCCTGCTGCAATTAGCCAATGAGGTATTCCCCTTAGTGGCGGCAGCAGAGCGTGAAATTGCACAAATCGTGCAAGGAGAAGCAGGGGAGTTACGCGTCGCGGTTGAGTGCCATACCTGTTTTGATTGGTTGATGCCTGCGATGGATACGTTCCGACCTTTAGGGCCGCATGTTGAGCTAGATATTGTCTCAGGTTTTCATGCCGATCCAGTTGGACTTTTGCTCAGTCATAAGGCAGATATGGCGATTGTTTCGGAAATAGAAGAGCAGATCGGTGTTGAGCATCACCCCTTATTTGCCTATGAGATGGTAGGAATTTGTGCGAAAGATCATCCGCTGGCTGAGAAAGCTATATGGCAAGCTGAAGATTTCGCCGATGAAACCCTGATTACTTATCCTGTACCTGATGAGATGCTTGATTTGATGCGCAAGGTGCTGATTCCTGCTGGGATTAATCCAAGTCGCCGCAGTAGCGAGTTGACGATTGCGATCATTCAGTTGGTCTCGAGCCGACGTGGAATTGCCGCCTTACCTTATTGGACTGTGATGCCTTATTTGGAAAAAGGCTATGTGGTGGCGCGCCAAATCGGTGATACGCCACTGCAAAGCGAGCTTTATGCGGCTATTCGTAGTGAAGAAAAAGGCCATCAATACTTGCAGGACTTCTGCCGTATCGTTAAAGAGCGTAGCTTTGCCAGTTTGCCTGGCTTAAGTCCGTTAAGTGGTGGGTGATGGCTTAGCAATGCTGATTTCAGCATGATTGCTAAGCCATACCGCTAAGTATGAAATCTTAAAGCTCATCAATTTCAGGACAGTTTACGAGCCTTGAGGGTAAAGCTGATCAACTGTTTCCTCGTTCCCCCTGTTCAATTTGAGCATTGTCGTTCTGTGCCATATCATTTAAGCGTAGCTCTTCATAGATTGCTTGCTGGGCAAGCACCGAACCTTCAGGTGCTTCAGAGGTTTCACCATGCTCCCATGGTGCGTTATCAGGGACTTCTTCAATATGAATGGTTTTCAATGAGTAGTCGGGTTGATAATAGAGATCATATTTTGCCGCCTTAATAATCGATAACATGAGCATGCTCATAATAATCAATAAGGGTGCGCCAGCAAAGATTGAGGCAGTTTGTAAGGTTGAAAGATCACCTAAAAACATCAAGGTTGCTGGCATGATACATAAGGCAAATGCCCAAAACAGGCGATTCCAGCGATGTGGCTCACCATCAACTTCACGTTGCACCACAGAGGCAAGAATGTATGAAATACTATCGAAAGTGGTTGCGGTAAAAATGATCGATAAGATAGTGAATGTGAAGATGACTATCCAGGGCATAGGTAGCGTATGCAATACGGCAAAGATTGCGGCTGTAGCGCCTTGTTGATTAAGGATTTCTACGACATCCAGTGTTTCTGATAATTGTAGATATAGGCCGTAGTTACCTAAGATAATAAAGAATATAGCACAACCCAGAGAACCGAAAAATAAGGCACCTACGGTCATTTGACGAATCGTTCGACCTTTTGAAATTCTAGCGATAAATAGACCAATTGTCGGTGCGAAAACTAACCACCAAGCCCAATAAAAGACGGTCCAGTCTTTGGGGAAATTGCTTTGTTTAAAGCCATAATTTGAAAACTCACCAAAGGGTTCGATCCAGGTCATCATCGTGAACATCTGCGTAATTGAGCGACCAAGCGCTTCTAATCCCGTGTTTAGGATAAAGACAGTGGGACCTACTAATAAGACAAAGATAAGAAAGACAATAGCTAAGTAGAAATTAAAATTCGATAAAAGTTGAATACCACCGCGTAAACCTTGATAGGCACTATAGGCGAAGATGGCCGTGGTTAATAGTAATACTGCAAATTGGGTCATCAAGGTATTAGGAATGCCAAATAACTCATATAAACCATGGGTTATCATGGGTGAGGCCAAGCCTAAGGTGGTCGCACCACCACCAATCATGCCAAAAATAAAAAAGACATCAATCATCTTGCCCCAGCGGCTTTTGGCAAATTTCTCACCAGTTAGGGGCATTAGGCTCTGGCTAATTTTAAGGACAGGGGAGTTACGCACATGGGTAAAATAGGCAATGCTAATCGCAGGTACCATGTAAATCGCCCAAGCAACGGGTCCCCAGTGGAACATGCCATAGGTGGATGCCCAACGAATAGCTTCGGGTGATTTGGGGGCAATGCCGAAAGGAGGGCCTTGATAGTAATACATCCACTCAACAATACCCCAATACAAAATACTGGCACCTATGCCGGCGCAAAACATCATGGCGGCCCAAGAGCCAGTTTTAAACTCAATCTCGTCTTCAGGTTTGCCAAGTTTGATCTTGCCAATATCCGATGTGGAGATATAGATAACAAAGAGAAGTGATAAGACACCGAAAGCTAAATAAGCAACGCCGAATTTTTCAGTGACAAATGTTTTAGCAATAGCTACCCAATCTGCGCCTTGCGTTGGGAAGGCAATTAAGGGGAGGGTAACGGCTAGTAGAAGGATAATCACACCAAAGAAGGTGAATTTATCAATACGTGTATCTAGTTTAGTGTCTGGCTGATGACCTTTAGGTGAGAGGTCTTCGGGGCTTAGCACTGGATGAGTGCGAGTAG
>CAZIKJ010000234.1:0-4612 GCA_964539685.1 uncultured Pelistega sp. | reverse complement strand
CACGGTGACCGCTTTTCCGCCGCGCTGCGGCTCCAAACGGGCACGTGTGCCAAGCGTTATGTGTACTCATTGATACTCGGCGTATTTCGAGCTACTTGGATTTTTTCTAAAAAAGAATAAGAATCCTCAAGTAAGTTTGTTGGCATATTCATACTTTTATTGAATTCAATCCTAGCTTCAAGTAAACCAAACATATTGAATTTGGCGTTCATTTTGGCATCACCTTCAGGCGTTCCTCTCATGTCACTTACACTGCCATCGCTATTAACTTTTAAAAGTGGTGGAGGTAAAAATGCTGAGCTTAAATCACCTTCTCCAGCTTTCATCTGTAGTGGCATAGTGAATTTGGCCACCTAATTAGAGGTGCTACTATGCACCAGGAAGCAATTAGGTGACAGTATGAAAACAAGACCAAAACGTAATTTCAGTCCTGAGTTTCGTAAGCGTAACAACACCCACACCTATCACAACTCAGATCAGCAGCTAAAGCGTCCCGCGGCTTAGCTTAGCTTGATATTCCAAGGCGAAAGCGTATCGATATCAGCAGTACTGGTATGCGGCAGTTGTTCGAACAACGCTTGAAGATATACAGCAGGCTGCAGGTCGTTGGCTTTGGCGGTTTCTACGAGGCTATAAAGAATAGCGCTGGCTTTGGCGCCGCTGCGGGTGTTGGAAAACAGCCAATTTTTACGGCCAATCACAAAAGGTTTGATCGCACGCTCAGCACGATTGTTATCGATGCTAGCCAAGCCGTATTCAAGATAAACCGTCAATTTGCTCCATTGGTTCAAGCTGTATTGCAGCGCTTTACCGATGGCAGTTTTTGGTGGGACTTGCAGCACTGTTTTGTCCAGCCAAGCCTTGAGTTGCTGCATAATCGGCGCAGACTGCTCTTGGCGCACCTGCAGTTTATGTTCAGGCATTGCATCGGCGATTGATGTTTCAATGCCATACAGCTTTTGAATCAGGTTGAGTGCCTGGTCAGCACGACCTGTTTTGCCTTTAGGTTGAACCGCTTTGGCTTCAATAAACTTACGCCGAGCATGCGCCCAACAGCCGACTAATGTGGCTTCGGTGTGGTTATAACCGGCATAACCGTCGACTTGCAGCAAGCCTGCGTAGCCTTGCAAGAAGGTCTCAGAACAAGCGCCTGCACGTCCATCCTGATAGTCATACAGAACAATATTCGGCGGGCCATCTGCTGATTTTTTATCTGCGCCACAACCATAAACCCACATATAACACTGTGACTTTTCAGTTTCGATCACTTTTACGGGCGTGTCATCGGACCAGATGGCTGGCTGTTTCAGTAATTGTTGATGCCAGTGGTCATACAACGGCTCCAGCTGCTCACTGAGTTTGACCAACCAACGGCTCATGGTTTGTCGATACCAAAACTTTTGAACAACGCTTCTTGGCGATATAGGGGCAAGCCAAACTAGTACTTAGCGCTGATGATTTGCGCCAGTAAGGTTGGTGTGGCGATGCTCTTAGGCAAAATACTGACGGGTACCAGTGCAACTTTGATCTGTGTTTGTGTTGCGCTTTTCTCGCAGCAACGGCAGCTGTATTTAGGGCGAATATGGCGGATGACTTTAACGGTCGCTGGGATAAACTCCAGCTTCTCGCTGACCTCTTCACCCATGCGGTGCAAGTCAGTGCCGCAGTCACCGCACACTTTATCTGCCTCAGCAATGTCGTGAACCACTTCTTCACGCGGCAGTTCAGCAGCTAAACTTGGACGGCGGGTTTTTTGCGGGTGTAGGTGATGGTTTCATCTGCAGCGACTTCGTCTTCGCTGGGCGCAAGCAGCTCTTCTGCTTCGTTAAACAATTCACCCTGACCAGGATAACCTTCGCTACTGGCAGCAAAGCGCTGCTTAAGTGAGAGCTGCCATTTTTCAAGCGTCTCATAGTACAGTTGCTGATATTTTTTGGATTCTTTTTGATAACGCTGACTTTCTGCTTGCGTTTTTTGCTGCAGCATTTGCATCTCAAGAACCTGTTTTTTTAAGCTCTCGATATCATCGGGCAAAGTGGTTAAATCAGTCGTTTTCATGACGTTTATTTTACTATAAAGCGCCTACAAAAGCCTTTAAAAACAACTATTTAATTAGACATAACAGCTATAAATACAGCCTTTTTATGCCAATCCAGTACCGTTTATTTGGCTCAGTAAGTGCTACTGAACTGCAACGGCTTATGGCCTTTCATTCGCTCAATATCCAGCCCCTCAAGCAGCCAGTTCCATTGGCGTTCAGTCCATGTCAGCACTTCGCCGCGCATCTGTTTAGGCCATTTAAATGTGTCTTTTTCAAGACGTTTGTACCACAGGCAAAATCCTGTTTGATCCCAGTACAGCACTTTAATTTTATCGCGCTGACGATTACAGAACACAAACAGTGCACCGCTGAAGGCTGATAACCGCATGTGCTCTTCAACGATCACGCTGAGACCGTTGATGCTTTTACGAAAATCCACCGGCTGCTTATGTAAATAAATGGCCGGTGGCTCAACAAACATCTTCATACCGACAGCGCTTTGATTAAACCCGCAAGCCAGCGTGGCTCAACCGACAAAGGCAAAGTGAGCTCAGTTTGCTGAAATCGCAACGCCAATGATGCACCAGAACCTACTGCTGGCGTGCTCATCGATTGAGCCTGCACCTGAATAAAAGCAGACTCAGAGTGAGTATTCAATAACTCACTGCGGCGCTTGCTAAAATACTTAGGATTGAGCTTAAGGGCAGCGCAGAACTCGACCTGGGTTTGCCCGCTGTGCTCAAAAGCTTCGATTAACTCTAACCACTGCGCTGTGTTGCGATATTGACGGCTCATAAATCACCTCGTTTATTAAAACGGGTAAGCTATGGCATCAGAAAAGCGTTGGCTATGTGGGGTTGTTGTTACGCTTACCCCCTTTGTATCGGTTCCTGGAGTGGAAGCTTGAATGTTGGGGTTCAGCATTCAAAGGAGTTTTATCCAATGCTACTGATTGATAGGAAGCATCAATCCATCTACAGGACTGGTTGTACCAGCAAAGTGCTGACCTAATACGTGCGTATAAATTTGTGTGGTTTTGACATCGGTATGACCTAGCAACTCTTGTACAGTGCGAATATCGCGTCCAGCTTGTAGTAAATGCGTGGCAAATGTGTGACGAAAGGTATGACAGGTGATGCGCTTATTAACAATACTTGCTTTTTGTACCGCAATTTTCAGCACCTTTCTAGCCACTGAATCATGTAGATGATGACGGCAAAGCTTGCCATTATGTGGGTGCTGGCACAGCGTAGTGGAGGGGAAAATAAACATCCATGCGGGCTGACGATAAGCTGCTGGGTATTTACGATCTAAAGCAGCAGGCAAAGACGGCCCTACACCTTGAGCATTGTCATCCCGCTGAATAGTCAACGCTTGCTCAATCAACTGCCTAATGGCTGGAACTAGCCGAGCAGGAAGTAGGCTGTTTCTGCTTTTTCCGCCTTTGCCGTCATGTATGGCTATACAGCCGTTGTCAAAGTCGAAATCTTTAACCCGTAAGCGCAGGCACTCATTGATGCGTAATCCAGCACCATACAGCAGCGCAAAAATAACTTGGTTGCGAGTATTCATGACCTGCAAAATGCGTTGCACTTCATTGGCAGAGATAACAGAAGGTAGCCGTCTAGGCTTGCTTGCAGGGATATAATCAATATCGCCCAATGGCTGTTGTAAAAACCTGTTGTACAAAAAAGCTAGGGCATTTAATGCGATTTTCTGCGTGTTTATGGCTACATGTCTGTCGTTTGCTAAGCTGGATAAAAACTGCCTGACCTCTTCACTGCCCATAGTCTGAGGATGACGTTTTTTGTGAAATAGAATAAAACGCTTAATCCAGTGCAGGTAAGTTTTTTCAGTTTTAAGCGCGTAACCTTTCTGCCGCATATCCATGCGTATGGAATTTAAAAATGGACTTTTAGACATCAGACGCTCCTTGTCTTTTACTGTTTTTTTATACAGTCTATTTTAGCTCGGTTATCAAAAAGTGCACGTTTTTACATATGGGAATGCTCGTTTTTATGGTGCTGAAATGATAAAGGTATGTAAATCATAGGGTTATGTATCAGGCTGGCAGAATAACGCGCATACCGCTAGCGAGATAGCATGCATGCTCGAATTGATCCCAAGGGATGCCTTGCTTATCTTGGTGAAGGCATTATACTATTCAGAGACATATATTAATTTAAGCTTTGTTGGCTCGGGCTGAAAAATGAGCAGGCATGCTAATAAGCTGTAAGAAAGGTTGAAATCTGAGCAACGATCCCCATGTCAGTTGGTGCAGACTGTTCTGCGGCAAACGTATGGTGATTAAAATGCTTGACAAATTTCAAAAAGGCTATGAAGACCTCAAGGGCACAGGGTCGGAGCTTCGGGATAATCGTGATTACGATAAGTTGGTGGATATGGTTGGGGAAGCAGGTGCTCAGCGAGCTATCCAGCGAAAATTGCAAGAACGCAACCTGACAGCCGAAGAGTGGGGAGCTTACCGAAAGGTTCGCTCTGTTCTTCATCAAAATCCGCTGAAAGTTCGTGAAGAGGTCAAGGAAGTAAGTGACCTTGCTGATGGAGTTG
>CAZIKJ010000233.1:0-1656 GCA_964539685.1 uncultured Pelistega sp. | reverse complement strand
GGTTAACTGACCCTCAAAAATACCCGTATTCGGTGAGTGACCAATAGCGATAAAAGCACCAGTAATCGGCAAAGTATCAATTTCACCACTAGCAATGTCTTTAATACGGGCAGCAGTTACGCCACTATCGTCGCCAACGACTTCTTCAAGTACACTATTTAAGCGTAAGGTAATATTGCCGTTCTTAACCTTATCCATCATTTTATCAATCAAGATA
Organism: uncultured Pelistega sp.; assembly: GCA_964539685.1. Classification (GTDB taxonomy): domain Bacteria; phylum Pseudomonadota; class Gammaproteobacteria; order Burkholderiales; family Burkholderiaceae_B; genus Taylorella. The sequence continues at coordinate 1,439 of CAZIKJ010000233.1, read as the reverse complement.
GGCTCTGCACGGAATTTATCACGACGGTGGATTACCGTCACAGAGCGCACAATATTAGAGAGGTATAGTGCTTCCTCAACCGCCGTATTGCCACCTCCGACAACGATAACGTCTTGGTTACGATAAAAGAAGCCGTCACATGTTGCGCAGGCTGAGACGCCCTTGCCCATAAAGAGTTCTTCGCTAGGAATACCTAAGTATTTGGCCGAGGCACCTGTCGCAATAATTAAGCTGTCGCAGGTATAAGAGTTACCCATCTCTGAACTTAGCTGAAAAGGGCGCTGACTTAAGTCGACGCGATCAATTTGGTCAAATATCACGTCCGTATCAAAACGTTGTACATGATTTAAAAAGCGTTGCATTAACTCAGGGCCTTGCACGCCTTCTGTGTCAGCGGGCCAGTTATCAATTTCGGTTGTGGTCATTAATTGACCACCTTGTGCCATACCAGTAATCAAGGTCGGTTGTAAGTTAGCACGAGCAGCATAAAGGGCAGCCGTATAGCCAGCAGGGCCAGAACCTAAGATGATGACTTTAGAATGTTTGACAGTACTCATGCGCTCAATCGCTCCTTTGAATGTTTAAGACTATTGTATTTAGTCTATAATACAGAAGACCTCCATTATAAATGAGTTTTATGGCACGAAGTACAAATACCTCACCAAGTCGCGCAGGGCGCAATACCAAAAACCGCCAGGAAAGCGATCCAAGTAACAGTCGTCTAGTTTCCATGTTTAGTGAAGCCAAGTGGTTTATTTATGCCATAGTGGCGATAGCTCTCGCGGTTTTACTGGCGACTTGGCATGCCGCGGATCCAGGTTGGGTAAGTACTTCATCTGCAGGTGGCCCTGTGCAGAATCGCCTTGGTCTACTTGGCGCCTATGCTGCAGACATTCTCTTATATCTCTTCGGGATGTCAGTTTGGTGGTTAGTCATATTATTAGTTCAGCGTATGTGGGTGGGATATCGTCGCATGATGAAGCGAATCGTCCTTGATCCCGACCTCGCCTTACCGCGAATCCATTGGGAGCAAGGCTTAGGCTTTGTGATGGTGTTTTTAGGTTCTATGGGCATCGAGTCGACGCAATTACGTCACCTAGATATTGGCTTACCAGGCGGTCCTGGTGGTATTTTAGGTCAGTCATTCGCGCGTAGTCTGGGCGACTTGATTGGCGCTGCACCGGGTGCATTATTATTAATCGCTTTCGTATTATTAGGTCTAAGCCTCTTTTTGAATTTCTCCTGGCTTGGTTTGGCCGAGAAAATCGGCATGAGCATTCAGAAAGTTATTCAATTAATTTCTGGACTTAAGGTTGAGCGCGAAGACCGCCGTATCGGTGAAAAAGCGGCAGAAGAACGGGTTGAGGTCGTTGTCGCCCAAAAAGAGCAGTTACCCGTGCACGAAACGCCAATTCGTATTGAGCCCGCAATCACACAAG
>CAZIKJ010000232.1:0-6968 GCA_964539685.1 uncultured Pelistega sp. | reverse complement strand
CTAAGGCCGCAATCGATTGATCGCTATTGGCTAAGGCATAGCTTACAGCTTGCTGTTTAAATTCTGGACTAAAGCGTTTGGGCATGTTAATTTCTCCTGTGAAATAAGCATACGCTTTAGAGGGGGTGAATGTCCACTTTTTTGACTAGGATCACCCATCGTGTTAAGCTTTAAGCTACCTCTTTCAGAACTCGCCTCAACCCCCTATCCTTCAGGGCGAGAATGACATCAAAGGAACATTCACGCTAAAGTGATACGTATGGAATCGAAGAATACACCAAGCAGCACGCAAACCAACACACAAGCTAGCCCTCCTGCTCACACAGAGGCCAACTCGCAAGCCAGCACACAAAGCAGTACGAAAGTCAGTGCGCCAACCAGCACTGATACCACTTTGCATCAAGAAACCCTTTCTATTCAAGGTATGACCTGCGCTTCGTGCGTGCGTCGTGTGGAACGCGCGCTCCTTAAAGCGCCTGGTATTGAAAGCGCGGCGGTCAATCTTGCGACGGAGAAGGCCACCATCACTTCAGCCCAGCCGATTGATGTGCAAGCGCTGAGTGAGATTATTAAGAAAGCGGGCTATGAAGTGACACCACGTGAGCCCATTGAACTCTCGATTGATGGCATGACGTGTGCATCCTGCGTAGCCCGGGTTGAGCGCGCCTTGAAAAAAGTCCCTGGCGTACAAGAGGCCAACGTCAACCTAACGACCGAGAGCGCTTGGGTGCAAGCCAATGAAAGCACCCCCACTGAGAGACTGATTCAGGCTATCAAGAAGGCAGGCTATGAGGCTAAGCTGATTGCGCACGATGATAGTAATGCCCTAAGCGTCCACCAAGACAAGAAAACCCAAGAAGAACAAGGCCTTAAGCGAGACCTCATCATCTCCCTCATCCTCGCCCTGCCCGTCTTTATCCTCGAGATGGGCTCACATATGATTCCCGCCTTCCATCATTGGGTGCTACATACGATTGGACAATACCCAAGCTGGATTATCCAATTTATTCTAACCACCTTGGTGCTGATTTTCCCGGGTCGTCGCTTTTATGTAAAAGGCATCCCTGCCCTATTCCGTCTCGCGCCTGATATGAACTCCCTCGTTGCGGTCGGTACTTTAGCCGCCTATGGCTTTTCTGTCGTGGCGACGTTTGCTCCCCAACTGCTGCCCGAAGGCACGATTCACGTGTACTACGAAGCCGCGGCCGTTATTGTGTCGCTGATCTTATTAGGTCGCTATTTTGAAGCGAAAGCTAAGGGCCGCACTTCACAAGCCATTCAACACTTGGTCGGCATGCAAGCTAAGACCGCTCGCATCCACCGCGATGGCGCAGTCATTGAAGTCCCACTAGCCCAGGTCAAATTAGGCGACTCCGTTGAGATTCGTCCAGGAGAGCGCATCCCTGTCGATGGTGAAGTACTTGAAGGTCAAAGTTATGTGGACGAATCGATGATTACTGGGGAGCCAGTCCCTGTTGAAAAAGCCATTGGCGCACCGGTGGTTGGTGGCACCGTTAACCAAAACGGCACCTTAACTATCCGCGCCAGTGCGATTGGTGAAGCCTCAGTCCTCGCACAAATTATCCGCATGGTCGAACAAGCGCAAGGCTCTAAACTCGCCATTCAAGCCTTAGTCGATAAAGTCACCATGTGGTTCGTGCCCGCGGTCATGTCGATTGCCGCGGTGACCTTTATCATCTGGTACGCTTTTGGCCCAGAACCCGCACTAACATTCGGCCTGGTCAATGCCGTCGCCGTCTTGATTATCGCCTGCCCTTGCGCCATGGGTCTCGCCACCCCCACCTCAATTATGGTGGGCACGGGTCGAGGCGCCGAGATGGGCGTACTCTTTCGAAAAGGCGAAGCCTTGCAACTTTTACAAGAAGTGCAAGTTGTTGCCGTTGATAAGACCGGCACCCTCACTGAAGGCAAGCCAAGCTTGACGGACTTTCATGTGCAAGAAGGCTTTGTTATGGAACTCCAGCCAAGTAGTAGCACCGAAAAGAACGCAGGACTTGACCGCGATGCCATCACTAAAGCCGTGCTGCGCCTAGTCGCCTCAGTGGAAGCCAAGTCAGAACATCCGATTGCCGTCGCTATTGTGCAAGCTGCGCAAGAACAAGGCATAGCGCTCACCTCTGTGGAGAATTTCGAATCCCTCACTGGCCTAGGCATTAAGGCACAGGTCGATGGGCATCTCGTACACATTGGGGCCGATCGCCTGATGCAACAATTAGGCTTAGATGTAGCGGCCTTTGCCCAAGAAGCACAAGGCTTAGGTGAAGAAGGCAAGACCCCTATGTACGCGGCGATTGATGGACGCTTGGCGGCGATCATTGCCGTCGCCGATCCGATTAAAGAATCAAGCTATGCGGCAATTGCCACCCTTCATCAACTAGGTTTAAAAGTCGCCATGATTACGGGCGACAACCGTCATACCGCTCAAGCTATTGCTAAGCGTCTACAGATTGATCAAGTGGAGGCTGAGGTTCTGCCTGGCGGTAAGGTGGACACCCTTAAACAATTACAAGCACAATACGGTCGCGTAGCCTTTGTCGGTGATGGTATTAATGATGCACCCGCTCTTGCTCAGGCTGACGTCGGTTTAGCTATTGGCACAGGGACAGATGTTGCCATTGAAGCGGCCGATGTGGTGCTGATGTCAGGTAATTTACAAGGCGTCTCCAATGCCATTGCCTTAAGCAAAGCCACCATGCGCAATATTCGTCAGAACCTATTCTGGGCCTTTGTCTATAATATTGCCCTCATCCCAATAGCGGCAGGAGCGCTGTATCCAAGCTTTGAGATCCTATTGTCACCGATCTTTGCCGCAGGGGCGATGGCCTTATCCTCGGTATTTGTCTTGGGTAATGCCTTGCGATTGAAGTATTTTGAGCCACCTAAAGTGGAGCTGCAAGGCAGCAATGCCTAAAATAAGGCATCTAAGAGGTTGGAAATCTCTGGCATTGATAAAAACCAATGCCACCATTATATTTTAGACATAAACTTCAAATTCGAATTAAAATAGCACAAGGCTCATGTGTGTGATATTAGACGATATTGAACGTGGGGTTGGGGTATAGAAAGCTCAGGCAGAGACTATTTACGCGTAAATATTTTTACGATGCCCGACCTCTAGTGCTAGAACAATCATTTTATCGTCTTGAATCTGGCATAGTACACGATAATCACCGATGCGATAACGCCATTGCCCCGAACGATTACCTGTCAAGCTTTTCCCATAAATCCTCGGATTTAATGAACCATGCACGTGCTTATTGAGCCAGGCAAAAATTAATTTCTGTGCTTGTTTATCTAATTTCGAAAACTGTTTTTCAAAGCGCTGAGTAAACCGAACACTATAAACCATGACGCTCTTTTATTTCCTCAAGAGAATAGCTTATAGGATTATCTTGGTACTCTTTCAAAGCTTCGTCATAAACCTTGAGATCGTACTCATCTTCAATGCGCTCTAATACAACGTCCTTAATATATTGGGAAATGGTTGTCCCATGCAATTGAGCGAAATCGCCAATAAGTTTGCGCTCTTCATCAGTTGCTCTTAAACTAATTGTAGTCATATAACACATCCCCCTTTAACCTGTAATACAAGTGTATTACAAAAAGCATAAAACGTCAATAATCCGACAAACAGGATATGAACTATGCCACAACTAAAACTCCTTGCTGACCTCATGGCCTTAGCCAAGGCTGGTAGTTTTGTGCGTGCTGCTGAACTACGTCATGTAACCCATCCTGCATTTGGTCGCCGTATTCAAGCTCTGGAAAGGTGGGCTGGTGTCCCACTGATTAATCGCAACACAATACCTATTAGCCTCACTCCTCAAGGTGAGCGTCTATTACAAACTGCCTCTCAGGTCACTGAACAACTTGAGCGCACTCGCATTAATATTCAACAAGACGTCTTAGGTAATCAGTCCAAAATTCGCATTGCTACAGGCCGCAGTTTAGCACACACCTTAGTCGCCGACTGGATTGTCAGTTTGAACAAAAGCAAGCCCTCTTTGTTAAAGCAAGAGGCTAAAATTGATATCGTAACGGGCATGATGGCTGAAATGGCCAGCTTACTTGAGCAAGGAAAAACAGACTTTCTATGTTGCTACGAACACCCTGCGCTCTCAAGTGGTTTGCGTCTATCAGGTTTTCAACACATTACCTTAGCGACTGACAAATTAGTACCCGTTAGTAAAACTAATCGCCAAGGAACCGCCTTATTTAACTTGGATAATACGGCTAAGACATTGCCACTGATTAGCTACTCTAGCGGCCTTTCTATGGCGCATATTGTTAATGACCGCATTCAAAACTTGCCCTACCCACTCAATCCCTTTATACGCTGTGACTCCTTAGATGCTGCACTCGGCGCTGTACGCAATGGTTTAGGCATTGCTTGGCTCCCTTGGTCCATGGTGATGGGCGACTGTCGCCAAGAACAACTGATTCTACTTGGTAGCCGCAATGAACAGATTGCCTTTGAAGTTCGCTTATACAGAGCCAAGGGACAACTATCCACGCTTGCTGAAGCAGTTTGGCAAAAAACACTGAACACTTAAAATTCCAGTATCTGTAATGCCATAAAAGCACCACAATGTGCCAATAAAGCACTATCGTATACGTTCGCAGTGCCACAATAAATTGCAAGTATTAAATTCACGGTGAGTAATGGAGACAAGCGACTCACCCCCTATAAACATATATTAAGGAAGTCATGCCGTGAAACTATCATCATTCTTTCGTCATACATTAAGCCCATTAGCACTTAGCTGTGCCCTTTTCACCCCCTTAGTCGCACAGGCCCAAGACTATCCAAGCCGCGCCATCTCAATTGTGGTTGGCTATCCTGCTGGCGGCAGCGTAGACTTAACAGCTCGCCTACTTGCTGAGGAACTGGGCAAGCATCTTAAACAAAACATCGTTGTGGAGAACCTTGGTGGCGCTGGCGGGACCATTGGTGCACAACGTGTAGCTAACGCTAAAGCCGATGGTTACACCTTGCTCGTAGGTTCAACCAATGAAATGGTGATTGCTAAGATGATCAATAAAGCCGTCACCTACGATGGCGCCAAAGACTTCACTCCTGTCGGCATGATTGCTTCGCAGCCCATGCTGTTAGCTGCCTCTAAGTCCATGGGTGTGAAGAATGCTCAAGAGTATTTGGATAAGGTAAAAGCCGCCGCCCCTGGCCACTATAATTTTGGTTCTTCAGGTGTTGGTACCACGCTGCACTTGGCGGGTGAAATGATTAACGACTCCGCCAAAACCAAGGTTGAACACGTCCCTTATCGTGGCGTTGCCCCACTGGTTACAGATCTCGTAAGCGGTCAATTAAATCTAGGTGTCTTAGTCTTATCGTCAGGCCTACCACAAGTTAAAGCTGATACCATCATCCCGCTTGGCGTTACGGAAAGCAAGCGCTCTCCTGTGGCACCAGACATTCCAGCACTTGCTGAGACCCCAGGCTTTGAGAATGTGGATATTAACGTCTGGTTTGGTTTATATACACCAGCAAACTTACCAGAGCCTATTTTGACAACGCTTCGTAGTGCTTTAGATGCTAGCTTAAAATCGGATACGTTCCGCCAGAAGATGGCAGAAAGTGGTGCCACCGTCTACGAACCAGGCATCGATCCTGTGAAGTTTCAACAAGACGAAACGCAAAAATATGGCCGCCTAGTCGATCTCGTTGGTTTAAAGCCAAACTAAATTGATCTATGGATATATACGCGCTCGCTGTTCATCAATCAACGACGCCTATATATCCAACGCTATCGCAGACAACAGAACATTCTTAGCACCCATCACCTACAACAGGTATATTATGTTTTTACTACCGACTCCAGACATATCACAAGAACGCATTGGCAATACTGGCTCTCCAGGCATATGGTTTTTTGACTCTGGCATGCCTGGCAGAAACTTAATGATTTCTGCGCTTATCCATGGCAATGAATTATGTGGCGCTTGGGCACTGAAAAAAATACTGGAGGCGGGTATCAAGCCACGCCGAGGTCAATTGACTCTTGTGTTTTGTAACTTAGCCGCTTTTGATTCCTTTAATCATAAAGCACATGATAAATCCCGCTTTGTTGATGAGGACATGAATCGTATCTGGTCCTCCACTCGACTGCAAGGCACCAGCCGAGAAAGCCAGCGAGCCCAAGAAATCCTCCCCTGGCTTGAGCGCAGCAATTGGCTCTTAGATATCCATTCCATGCATGAGCCTAGCGCACCCTTATTACTAACAGGACTCTTACCTAGGAATATTCAACTCGCGCAAACACTTGGCACGCCTGAGCATGTGATTGTAGATGCAGGGCATAAAGACGGCGTACGCATGCGTGATTATGGTCGCTATGGTGATGCCGATGATACTGATGCCCGCTCCTTGCTGATTGAATGTGGTTTTCATGGAGACCCTGCATCATTAGATGTTGCTTTAGATCAGGTAGCACGCATGATGCTTGCCGCCGATATTGTTGATAAAGATGATATCCCGAGTGAATGGTTTCTGCCCTTGCCTGAGCAGCAACGTATTCTTGAAGTCACCCAAGCTGTGGTAGCGCCCTCGATGGATGTTAAATTCTCGCACAATTGGCAAGGCTTAGAGCGCTTAGCCCAAGCCGGTGAAGTCATTGCCTGGGCTGATGGACAAGCCGTCGTCACACCCTATGATAATTGCACCTTAATTATGCCCTCATTGCGGCAGTTATTACCTGGAGTGACCGTAATGAGATTGGCGAGGGATTATCGAATTAGCTTTTAATCGTTCATTAATAATGATAACGACACTGGGCAATATAGACAGTTCCATCGTCATATTTATAAACAAGCCGATGTTCCCTATCAATACGCCTCGACCAAAATCCTGACCAACTATGCTTTAATGGTTCGGGGCTTCCTACTCCACTAAAAGGATCTCTAAAAATCTCCTTAATAAGCAAATTAAT
>CAZIKJ010000231.1:0-9301 GCA_964539685.1 uncultured Pelistega sp. | reverse complement strand
CCATAGTTTTTGTAAATCATTTATGGCCCGGTTAAGCTTATTTTAAAAGTCTGCAGTTTGAGTGCCAGTACGGTTATTTTGTATAAGATTTCTTGAAATATCAGAACATTAAGCTTTTTTTATGTTCCGAGACATTTATTTTAAATAATAAACAATGGTTAAGAGACTATTGGAAACTCGCTTTTCTCCATTTAAACATGCGCTTTTTAAGTTTATAATATAAAGTTATATACGGCATACTTTAAATTGCATTGCCTTTTAATTAGTAACGAATTCCCTGCGGAGCAACTATGTCTTTTGATACCGAAACACGTGTAAATGAGAGTTCTTCTGAAGAACTAAAGTTATGGCTACGCCTCAATGCTTGCAATAATTTAATTCAAAATGAATTGCGTAATGTATTACGCTCTCAATTTCAGACGACTCTTCCACGCTACGAGCTAATGGCGCAATTAAGCAATGCACCTCAAGGGCTACGTATGGGTGAGCTTTCTGAGCGCTTGATGGTGAGTAACGGCAACATCACCACTATCACCATGCAGTTAGAGCGTGAAGATCTGATTGAGCGCATTCTCAATCGTGAAGATCGTCGCAGTACCTTTATCCGCCTTACCCCTAAAGGTAAAAAGCTATTAACGAAAATGGTTAAAGCTTATGATAAGTGCTTGAGCGAGAGTTTCGCTAAATTTTCCGAAGCCAACGCGAAGAAACTTCAAAAATCATTAGCTGATTTCAAATCAGCTATTATGACCCAAGTTGAAACTCCTGCTGAATAATTATCAGGTTTGCTATGGCGTCAGAACAAATATCCTCCCCTTATGACCTCTGTATCATAGGTGGAGGTATTAACGGTGTTGGTATCGCCAGGGATGCGGCAGGTCGAGGTTTGCGCGTCTTAGTATGCGAACAACACGACCTCGCTAGCGCCACCTCATCTGCCAGCAGCAAACTGATTCACGGTGGACTACGCTACCTTGAGCAGTACGAATTTCGCCTTGTCCGCGAAGCCTTATCGGAACGAGAGACCTTATTAAATATTGCTCCGCATCTCGTTCAGCCCATACGCTTTGTCTTACCCCATGAACCACACTTACGCCCTGCCTGGATGATTCGTTGTGGTTTATTTCTTTACGACCATCTAGCCAAACGCTCTGATCGCCTACCTGGCTCACATGCCATTAAATTAGAACGTGATAATGATTATGGTCAAGCACTCAAATCGCAATTTACCAAGGGATTTATTTACTCTGATTGTCAGGTAGATGATTCACGACTTGTGGTTCTTAACGCCATGAGCGCCAGTCAATTAGGCGCCACCATTCTTACTCGTTCACGCTGTGCTGAAATCAATCATGATGGCAAAATCTGGAGCGTGCGAATTGAGCAAGATGATGGTAGCAGTCAAGTTGTCCAAGCTAAGATCTTGGTCAATGCGGCAGGGCCTTGGGTTGCTCAGATTGAAACGCTTTTACATAAGCCAGATAGTGGTAATAAATTGCGTCTAGTCAAGGGCAGTCATATTGTTGTGCCCAAGTTTTATCCAGGCGATCATGCTTATATTCTGCAGAACAAAGATAAGCGCATCGTTTTTGCGACGCCTTATCGTGATGATTTTGCCATGATTGGTACGACTGATGTCGACTACATCGGAGATCCTAATCAAGTAGGCATTAGTGAGGATGAAATCGATTATTTGTTAAGTCTGATCAATGCGTACTTTAACCAGCCCCTCAGTAGAGACGATGTGGTGTCAACATGGTCAGGGGTACGGCCCTTGTACAATGACAACACAGGTACTGCTTCAGCAGTAACACGCGATTATGTCTTTGATTTAAGTGGCGGCAATGGCCAACAACCTGTTTTACTCTCCATTTATGGCGGCAAAATTACCACTTATCGCCGTTTGGCTGAGCATGCCCTAGAAAAACTAGCACCATTTACGGGTAAATCCAAGGGCTGGACCAGCACTCAGAAGCTGCCGGGAGGGGCTATTGATACCCCTGACTCCTACGCTCAACAATTAATCCAACAATACGGCTGGCTCAGTCCTGCACTTGCTTTACGTTATGCTAAAGCGTATGGCAATCTAGCCAATGCTTTCTTATCGGCGAACTTAAGTGAAATGGGCACTAACTTCGGCCATGATCTCTATGCCTCTGAAGTGAATTGGTTAATTGAACAAGAATGGGCCCAAACTACCGACGATATCTTATGGCGTCGTACCCGACTTGGTCTCTTATTTGACGCTCAACAGACTGAGCAGCTTGCTCTTTATCTAAAGCAACATATAAAGCAGTCCTAACTTTTAAAGCAACACACATTTACAACACAGTCTTAATGCTTAACTCAGGCTTAATTCTTCACGCAAGCTTAATTCTCCACATAGGCGCAAAGCAGTACTGCTTGTTCAGCACATACGTCTATCACAGACTCATTAATACGGGCAAAAGCACTTAATGATAAGCAAATAGTCAGACATCAATACATTTACAGGTGTAATAATGACATACACATGTCATATATATGACATGTCATAATATTTATAAAAAAAAATGTTAACATTAGCTCACCCTAATCTTTATATTCGCGATATGTCAGAACAAGAAATTAAATTAAATGTACCCGCTCTTGCACAAGAGGCCATTGCCACCGCTATGCGCAAGAGTAAAGCCGAGTCAATTAGCTTACGCGCACTCTACTTTGATACCGCCGACCGCCAACTTGCAAAAGCTGAAGTCGCTTTACGCTTACGCCTTGAGGGTAATGACTGGGTACAAACTCTAAAAATGGCTGGTGGCAATAGCCTCACGCGAATTGAACTTAATCATAGTCGCCCTAGCCCCGTGTTAGATCTCAGCCTATATGCAGGCACTGCTGCGGAGCCCTTTTTAACCTCCTTGACTAAACCTCTAGAGTTACGCTACGAGACCGATGTTACTCGCCTATTGCGCAAACAACGCACCCGCAAAGGGACGGTTGAGATTGCCTACGATATTGGCTGTGTCCGCGCCGGTGATCTAGAATTGCCCATCTCTGAAGTTGAATTTGAATTGAAATCGGGTGATGTCTCCGCCTTATTTGAACTTAGTCAGCGCTGGTTACAGCAGTACCGCTTAATTCTGGACGTACGTACTAAGTCGCACCGTGGCGATGCCTTAGCCAATATGCACGCCAAAATTCTCCACTCACATAAGAACGCCCAAGCTAAAATTGAAAAGCAGGAAACTCAGCGCTTCTGGGCTGAGCGTAAAGCGAAACCTTATTTTTTACCTAAGCAATCAAGTGCTACACAAGCTTTATGTTTAGTGACAGAAGAGTGTTTTGAACAAATTGCACTGAATGCCTCCTATTTGGCCGAAGTTGACACCGCAGGTATTCTTAATGTCGCGCGTCCAGAACATGTACACCAGTTGCGTATTGGTATGCGCCGCCTGATTTCAAACTGGCGCTTATTTAATAAATTAGCCCATTTACCACCGGCCGATGTGCAAGCGGAAATTAGAGTGCACTTAGGTCGCTTTGGTGCCACCCGTGATACGGATGTGATGCTCGCCACCATTGTGCCACCACTTGAGGCAGCCGGTATGCCACACTTTGAAGTGGAGCATTATCAAGGTGAGACAGCGACTGAAATTGCACGTGACCCTATCTTCCAAGGCTGGTTAATTCGCCTGCTTGAATGGGTAGTAACCACACCCCGCAGTGACCCACAGAAAGCCTCAGATGAAGCCAGCGAAGACGTCGCGCAAGAAGCTGAGACACTCGTGAATACCGACGCTGAAGACGATGCAGTCGTTGCCGTTCAAGCGGCTGTGGCAACCGAAACAGGCGTACAATCAACTGCGCTTGAACCAAGCCTCTCAGATAATGACTCTCATCCCGCAAGCGCTGAGACTACAAGTGACTCTGCTTCTTCAGACTCGGTAGCAGCAGTAGAGCAAGCTACAGATCTAACAGCTGAGGATGCACAACGCTCAAACATCTCAGTTTTTGCTCAAGCGAGTAGTCTACCGACACTTGCGAACAATCATTCAGCAACACTGAGCCAAGAGATAGAAGATACCTCTAGCGAGCAGTTTGCCGATGCTTTACAAGACTGGGAAATTATTCCTCTCATCCCAAGTAATCAGAATCGACCTGCACTACGCAAGCTTCTAGAAACACGCTTGAATAAGTGGAATAAGGGGATCGTTGAACATTGGAAGACCAATGATAAAAGTAATATTGAGGCCTATCACGACTTACGCAAAAAAATTAAGCGAATTCGCTATGGTCTGAATGTCTACGAAGCGCTTGAGGCTCATGCGAATATCAGCGCCTATGTGAAGCGCTTAGCACAAGCTCAGGAAGTGTTTGGTCAGCTCAATGACTACTCAACAGCCCATACCTACTTTGAAAGCATTACGCAAGAACACCCTGAAGCATGGTTTGCTGTCGGTTGGTTATCCGCTAAGTTGGATGCACATAAGGTCTTATGCGATCATGCACTTTCACTCATGCCTAAGCGTATTCGCTTTGCATAGATTAAGGCGAACGTGGCTTGAGCTTGCCACCTGCACGTAAAGTACTTTGCTTAACGATGCGGGTATGTAAGTTTAGACACTGGACTGAAGACTTAACGAGCTTCACTCATTAGCCAATTCGATCCAGACAAATCACCCAAGCTACAAAAAAGCGCACTTGATTTCCCATCAGAGTGCGCTTTTTTCGTGTTGTGCTTTATAAGTTAGCTAATTTAAGTAGCAATTAATCACTTAAGCTTGCAATTAATCACCTAATAAGGCCGTGGCAAATTCAGTCGCTTTAAAGGGTTGCAGATCATGTAAGCCTTCACCCACACCAATCCAATATACGGGAATCGGACGCACGCCTTGACTACCTGCAGCGACAGCCGCTAGGATGCCGCCCTTGGCTGTACCATCAAGTTTAGTCACAACTAAACCTGTTAAGTTCAACACCGCATCAAACGCTCTAATTTGCGCAATTGCATTCTGGCCAGTATTACCGTCGACGACCAGTAGTACTTCGTGAGGTGCAGAGGCATCGGCCTTATTAATCACGCGACGAATCTTCTTCAGCTCTTCCATTAGGTGTAGCTGGGTTGGTAAGCGGCCTGCCGTATCAACCATCACCACATTATTACGGCGCGCACGACCTGCATTGACCGCATCAAAAGCCACTGCAGCAGGGTCACCGCCCTCTTGCGCAATAACTTGTACATTATTTCGTGAACCCCACTCAATTAATTGCTCACGCGCTGCTGCACGGAAGGTATCACCTGCTGCTAACAACACACTCGCCCCATTTGCCTGAAAATGATGGGCTAGCTTACCAATCGAGGTAGTTTTGCCGGCCCCGTTGACACCCGCGATCATCACCACATTCGTTGAATCTTGCGCCAACATAAAGGTTTTCTCTAGGGGTTGCAGGTGTTCAGTTAATAAGACATGCAGTGCCTTTTTAACATCGGCCGCATTATCAATGCGATCTTTTTTCACTTTTGCGCGTAATTTTGTCAATAAGGACTGGGTAGCTTCCACGCCTGAGTCAGCCATGATTAAAGCTGTTTCAAGCTCCTCGAACAGATCTTCATCAACTTTTACACCTACAAAAATCGCACTAATGCTAGTTCCTGTACGGGAAAGGCCGCGCTTTAAACGCCCTAACCAAGAGATCTTCTCCGCCTCTGGGGTGGCACTTAAACTGGATTCAGACTGAGGCATCTCAGAAGCTTCATGTGCTTCTACACTCTCGGCTTCTATACTCTTAGCTTCTACACTCTCGGCTTCTACACTCTTAGCTTCTATACTCGTATCTTCAGCACTTGCCTGCTCAGTATCGACATCGTCTGACTCATCCTCCCTGTGCTGTTCAGGTTCACGGCGATAACGCTCTGGACTATCTTCTGGTATTTCAGCCAAGGCAGCGGCTTCGAGTTCTTCATCACTGATATCACTCGCTCCTCCAAAACCACCATCACCCAAGCTAAAGCGTATGCGCACTTTACCGTCGGCATCAGGCGCAGGTAGACCATTATCCTGTGGAACTTCAGGCGCGTCAGGCACAGGTTCGAGCTTCTCCTGAGCGGCCATCCACACATCGCCAGTTTGTTGGGCGGCATTCGGATTACTCATATCAACCAAGCCGTCATCCTCATCAGCTCGCGCTGATTCAGCATCCACATCTTCCTGCTCTAGTACAGGCTCTGCTTTAGTTGCTTGAGGCTGGACAAGAGACTCAACTGGTGCTGCAATTGGAGGCGCCACGATAGACTCATCTACAGATTCATGTCGCTGAGCCTGTCCTGGTGGCACGGTCTCTGAGGTAGGTGGTGCTGGCTCACTAGTGACTTGTGCGACGGCACTCTCTACTTGCTCAGGGACTTGGCTTTCTGGAGTAGCGACGGGCTCAGATTTCTTACGTCTAAAAAAGCGAAACATAGGTTCTTCACTCAAATGATCAATGATGGCTTTATTGTACCTGATTGTCGTAAAAGCGTATAATTCATACATCAATCCATTTTACGTCCTGAAGTAAATCCCGACGTCTCCAGTCATGACAAAGTTCGCCAGTCCTAAACCCTATAGGCACACGCCTAAGGTAGCCGCAAAGACTTCAAGTAAGGGCCCAAGCCAGCATAAGATTCGCATTATTGGTGGTGAATTTAAACGTACCCCAATCCCCGTTGTGGATATTCCTGGCTTACGTCCTACCCCAGACCGTATTCGTGAAACCTTATACAACTGGTTAAACCATCTCTGGGATAGTCATTATGAAGATAAAAGCGTACTCGACTTGTTTGCTGGTACAGGCGCCTTGGGTTTTGAAGCAGCTTCACGTGGAGCAGCGCACGTCCAAATGGTAGAGCCCAACTCGCTTGCCCTTAGTCATTTACGCCAACTACGTGACAAGTTAAAGCTTGATCGAGTGCGTATCCATAGCCAAGATGCACTTGCCGTTGTACGCCGTATGGATGCGTCACGCTTTGACCTAGTTCTATTGGACCCACCCTTTGGCAGTGATTTATTAGCACAGGTAAAACCTTTTTTGACAGCCATCGTCAAAAAAGGCGGTTTCGTCTATATTGAATCTGATAAACCCATCGAACTGAGTGAAGAATTTGCCTTATTACGTGAATCCAAAGCAGGAATGGTGTATTTTTCGCTATTTCAGTACTAACAGCGTTATAATTCGTAATAGACTTAAATAATCTTTTCACTCTATTTTTTCAGCGAAACAATACTATGTTAATTGCCGTATATCCAGGTACCTTTGACCCCTTGACCCGTGGTCATGAAGATTTAGTTCGTCGCGCCTCGAGCATTTTTGACAAAGTTATTGTCGGTGTTGCAGTGAGTCGCGGTAAGAATCCCTTCTTTACGCTTGAAGAGCGCCTTGAAATCGCTGAAGAAGTGTTAGAACACTACTCGAATGTTGAAATTAAATCATTTGATGGTCTACTTAAGGACTTTGTTCGCCAGGAAAATGCCCGCGTTATTATTCGTGGCTTACGTGCGGTATCTGACTTCGAATATGAGTTCCAAATGGCTGGCATGAACCGTTACCAGCTTCCTGATGTCGAAACCTTATTTATGACGCCATCTGATCAGTACCAATTTATTTCGGGCACATTTGTGCGTGAAATTGCGAGTTTTGGTGGTGACGTAAGTAAATTCGTATTCCCTTCTGTCGAGCGCTGGCTTAATGAAAAAGTAGCCGCCCGCAAACAAAATGCAGCAAAATAAACTGTATTAGATTTACGCTAGTATTCCTAGGCTGACATAATTACTTTTCATTTCAAAGAAATGGGATTGGTATGGCTTTAATTATTAATGATGACTGTATTAACTGTGATGTCTGTGAACCACAGTGCCCTAATGATGCAATTTATATGGGCAAAGAAATTTATGAAATTGACCCTGAGAAATGTACTGAGTGCGTAGGTCACCACGATGAACCTCAGTGCATGGTGGTGTGTCCAGTGGACTGTATTGATCCTCATCCTGACTACAAAGAGTCACCCGATGAGCTAATGGCGAAATTTAGAAAACTCACCGAAAACAAGTAGTACGAGTTTAACGCTTACAATTTAAAGCACCCGATAAATTCAGCGCTCAAGGTAAAAAATCCCACATGAATTCGTGGTGATTTTATAGGAGAATTGCCTTACTAGCTCATGGCAAATAGGAAACTCTCCGTGCATGAGTGCTGCTTTTATTCGGGAGTCGCCTCGTCAGGATGCAGCTTCATTAGTCGTACTGGATAGGTAAAATACGTCGACAACCAAGCGTTGGCAAGTTCCCCTTCATTCACCGCACGAACAGATTTATTTACCTGCAAATACACTTGTTCGAAAGCCTCATCATCATCTTCCAAGACGTCCATGGGTATATCCAAACGCAACATACCAGGTGCACGTAAAACCAAATAGCCAAAACGAACTTCAGTCGTCAATTGCGCTAAAGCGGCCTTATCTTCGCTTAAAGCATACCCCTCTTGATCAACCAATAGCCAACGACGATGATATTGAGTCTCTGCGGCTCTATCGCAGGCAGCACACTGTATAATTGCTTGTAGCTTAATGTCGGACATTAGCGCTCACTTCCCTATAAATTATCTATGTAATGACAAGAGTGTCTTCATGACTGAAACACTTGATGCCTCAGTGCTTAATTTCTTAATTCTAAATTAAGGCGCAGACCTTTGCGTGGCCCTGTAATCACAAGTGGTAGTTGCACACTTTTGATGCGGAACATAACTCCCCCTTGATGCACGGCAATCGGTTTATTGCTCTGAAACACCAATGGAACTTGCGCCATATCATCGCGCCAATTATAGAAACTTGCTAACTTTCTTAATTGCAGATTACCCAAAGGTGCTGACACATCCAGTTGTTTAAAGTTGATCTGCTCTTCAGCTACATCCGCCTGCAACACCACCTGGTCAAAAGTCGTTTGCTTTGTTAAGTCTATGTTTAAAACCTCTAATGGCATAGTATCTTGGTTCGAATACAATAAAGGATCGTGCAAGAGCTCTTCAACATTAACACCGTTAAAACTCCCTGTTTTCGCCGTCATTTCCACTTGGCCTTGTAAGTGCTTAATAAGGTCCGCCTCATTGCGGCCATAAGAACGCATATCAATATGAAGATCAAGAACGCCACTCAATAAAGCTTGCGACTTAAGTTGCTGTAAGAGCTTATCAGCTTGAATCTCAACAAAGCTAGCATCGGTTCTCAAGGCATTAGTGGCCAGCGTATACTCACCATTAGCGCTTAATTTTCCATCAAAAGCATCCGCTT
>CAZIKJ010000230.1:0-7178 GCA_964539685.1 uncultured Pelistega sp. | reverse complement strand
CTGTTTGTGGAGTGTGCATTTAAACTGCACCATAAGTACCAAGTAGCCACGGTACGCCAAGGCGCCCAATTCTCCGCCAATTCCTTAATTTCATAGCGTGAGACGGGCTCACCGCTAAAATATTGCGTAGAAATCGCCTGTACCAGGCGTGGATCTTCATACGGCAGTACATCAGGACGATGCAAATTAAAAATCAAGAACATCTGCGCAGTCCAGATACCAATCCCACGAATCGTGGTTAATTCGGCGATGATTTCTTCATCAGCCATCTTCGACCAACGTGTCGGCTGCACTTTCTTATTGGCAAAGCTATCGGCCAAGTCTAATAAGCACTCAGCCTTCAACTTAGTCACACCCGCCGCATTTAACTGCTTTACGTCCAAGCTTAAAACACCTGCTGGGTTCATGCTATTGCCACAGAGCTTCTTAAACTGCGTCCACACTTGCTGTGACTTAGCCGCTGACATTCTTTGCACAATCAAGGCACGCGCCAAGACGACAAATGCCCCTTGCTTTGCATTTAAACAGACTTCTTGATGTAGGGGAATTAATTTACGCATCACACGATCTTGCGTGATCAACGTCTCTACGGCCTGCTCCCAATAGTCAGGCTTGACACCACTCTCACTTATCATACGAATTTACTCGATAGATTATTCGATGCTTCTTATTAAACTCGTCGCCACTGCGTCAAACCACCTGGCTTATCTTCTAACTCGACACCAGCGGCCTTCAGTTCGGCACGGATTTCATCGGCACGGGCAAAATTCTTATCTTGTTTTGCTTGTGTGCGCTCATCAATTAAGGCTTGGATACGCGCCTCATCGATTGCTTCACTGCTACTAACACCACTACGAGTATAGCGCGTCACTGAGCGCAAGTATTGTGCTGGCTCTTGCTGTAACAATCCTAATAAACCACCCAAGGCACGCATCTGCCCCGCTAGCGCTGCCGATTTCGTGCGATTCACTTCAGTATTCATCTCAAAGAGGACACTCACCGCCAAGGCAGAGTTAAAGTCATCATCCATCGCCTGGGCGAAGGACTTCGCATAGTCTTGTTCCCAATCAATCTGCCCCTCTTCCACACCGACATTATGCAAGGTCTGGTATAGGCGGTCCACAGCGGCCTGCGCATCATACAAATTATCAGGAGTAAAGTTCTGCGCGCTACGATAATGATTACGCACAATAAAAAAACGCAGCATCTCTGCTTCACGCAGGTTGAATGGATACTCTGCTTGCTCTGCATCCACATCACCGGCACCAATGGTCTGGCGGATAGTACGGAAGTTGCCCAATGACTTACTCATCTTGTCATTGTCCACCATTAAGGGGCCACAATGCATCCAGGTATTGGCTAAAGCACCACCATAAGCGCCCTCAGTCTGGGCGATTTCATTCTCATGATGAGGGAATTTTAAGTCAGGGCCACCACCATGAATGTCAAGGGGCAGACCAAGTAACTCCTTACTCATGGCCGAACATTCAATATGCCAACCTGGGCGTCCTACACCATACATCGAGTCCCACTTCGAATCTTCAGGTTCATCAACTTTAGCGGCTTTCCAGAGCACGAAGTCTAGGGGATCCTTTTTGCTATCGGAGACCGCCACGCGTTCACCCGCACGTAAATCGTCTAGAGAGCGACCTGATAATTTACCGTAGCCTTCAAACTTACGCACGGCGTAGTTGACGTCGCCGTCCTCAGCTTGGTAGGCCAAGCCTTTTTTCTCGAGGTCATTAATAATTTGCAACATACCTGGCACATGCATGGTCGCACGCGGCTCATGGTCTGGGGGCTGTACGCCAAGTGCACGTTCATCGGCATGCATCGCTTCAGTGAAAAAACTCGTCACTTCATGTAGGCGCTTATTGGTCGCCACCGCTCGGCGAATAATCTTGTCATCAATATCGGTCACGTTACGCACATAGGTGACCTCATAGCCACGGTTACGCAACCAGCGCTGCACCACATCAAAACTCACCAACATACGCGCATGCCCCAAGTGACAGAAGTCATACACCGTCATGCCGCAGACATACATCCGAATTTTATTAGGCTCAACAGGTTTTAAGGGTTCTTTCTGGCGCGTTAGTGAATTATAGATTTGCATAGTGGATAAAAAAATTACTGAAGGATATCCTTAGATTGTATCTGCAATCCTCAATCTAAGGCTAAAATAGCAAGGTATTAAGTATAACAATCCAATTTGTTCGTTGCATCATTGTAGCGAGAAATTTTTTTTGGAGTTGTCGTGAGTTATTATTTGTCACGTCTCATCTTGGCAAGCAGCCTGATGGTAGCCACACCCTTAACAGTCTTCGCGCCTGTAGCACATGCACAGTTTGTGCCTGAATTTGACTTGCCCACCGTCCCAGAGCATACAGTACCTGTGAATATTCCTCCTGTTGAAGGGAATCTGGCTGAAACGGCAAGCGAAGCGGATTTGCGTCGACTCAATGACAGTGGCTTACCTCCTCAAGGCAGTGTGATTACTCTTGATGAATTTAGTAATTTAGATGCGTCAGGATTTGAAGTGCCCACCGAAGGCGGCTCTGAAACTGTAGCCAACTTTATGAGAATGCTTGAGCCCAGTGTGGATACCCGAATTCCTGAAACACCCACCGCTGCGGCTCAGCGCATTAATCGTCTCATCAGTGCTGGACGCTACGATAATGCCCTGATTGAAATCGCTAAATTAAAAAGACCCGCTGGGAATATTGCCAATCCAACCACTGATGTTCAGCTGATTTTCTTAGAAGCTCGCGCTTATTCGGGCAAGGGCGACCGTGCCAAAGCCATAGAGATCTATCGCGATATGGCCTATAAGTATCCTGAGTTAGCTGAACCATGGAATAATATGGCCGCACTACAGATGCAAGCGGGTTTAGCTGAGCAAGCGCTTGAGTCGGTGAAGATGGCCTTAAGCATTCGCCCCAATTATGCTATTGCAAATCACAATATTGGACTTATCTATACCCAACTAGCTAATCAGTCATTTAACCAAGCGCGCCGCCAAGGTGTATCTTCCGCGGCTGAGCCCGCTAGAAAAACCAATGACATTTTACATGGACGTTAAAAGCTATGTTATTCATTAAACAACTTCTCGGTGCAGCAGGTCTCACGGCAGTCGCCTTAAGTCCTGCGCATGCACAAACCCCTAACACTATTAAGGAAACCAGTACAATGAGTGCAAATCCACGCGTTACATTAGAAACCAATCACGGTAATATCGTCTTAGAATTGAACGCTGAGAAAGCTCCTGCAACCACAGCTAACTTCATCAGCTACGTAAAAGATGGTCACTATGATGGCGTGATTTTTCACCGCGTGATTAAGCGCTTTATGATTCAAGGTGGCGGTTTTGAGCCTGGCATGAAAGAAAAAGCCACTAAAGCCCCAATTCAAAATGAAGCGAACAATGGCTTAGCGAACGATAAGTACACCATTGCCATGGCACGTACTAGCGATCCGCACTCTGCCAGCGCACAGTTCTTCATCAACAGCAACAACAACGATTTCCTCAACCACACCGCACCAACAGCTCAAGGTTGGGGTTATGCCGTATTCGGTAAAGTGGTTGAAGGCACTGAAGTGGTTGACGCGATTGAAGGCGTTGCTACAGGTAGCCGTGGTTTCCACCAAGACGTACCACGTGAAGATGTGGTCATCACGAAAGCGACGGTTGCTGAGTAAGTTGTTGCCATTAACACTCACAGGCACGCTCTACCTGGCCTCAGATATTCATCTGGGGCCAAGTATTATGCGCACTAATCAGGCCTTCTATCGTTTTCTTCAAGAAGCCGAAGCCAAGGCAGATGCCCTGATCCTGCCAGGCGATATATTCAATGTCTGGTTTGGCGATGATGTCGCCTTGCGCCAACCTCAGCCTTGGCTGGCCGAAGCGTTAGAGGCTTTCCGAGCATGCGCCAAACAGATTCCTGTCTACTTTATCCACGGCAATCGTGATTTCTTAATTGGCCAAGAACTCTGTCAATCTCTAGGCGTACAACTACTACCAGCCGAGACATTGATTAGAAGCGATGTGGGGCTACTGCATATCTGCCATGGTGATGAGTTCTGTACCGATGATGAACGTTATATGGCCTTACGTCGTAAATTACGTAACCCCCGTATTCAAGCCCTCTTCCTCAGCTTGCCACGCACTGTGCGCCAAGCAATTGCTCGCTATGCACGTTATATGAGCCAACGCTCACAACGCAAAGTGGCTGCCGCTAAGCAAAACCAGGAAGCTAAAATAGCACAAGGTAGTGCTCGTTCGCACGCTCAAGACTTAGTAGCAAATAAGCTAGACATGACTGAAGCTGATAGCCGCCATCTCCAGACGGATTTGCAAACCGCTGCACCAGTAGACGATGTTAATGATAACGTAAATAAGGCTGCTCATTTGCAGGCTGGTGTAAGTGACATCGCCAATCTCTATTACGATGTGAATGAGGCCGCGATTGAACAGGCTTTATTGGCGGTGCAGGCCAAGCTCGGTGAATTACCCACGCTAATGATTCATGGCCATACCCATAAGCCTGCCTTGCATCAACTGCCAACTCTAGGCATACCCCGTATAGTACTACCCGATTGGGACCTAGACCACCAGCCACAACAGCCACGCGCTGGCTTTTTAAAAATCGAAAAAAAATCGGTGTCATTACTGCCGTGGGAGAACGACACAATAACACCGATTTATTTAAGTCTTTAAATTACAGCAAGCCATACGCCCATAGGCCCACCACTAAACCGAAGGCAATTCGGTACCAGGCGAATGGACGATATGAGTATTGCGAGATAAAGCGTAACAAGGCACGCACTAAAAATAAGGCACTGATAAAGGCCACAATAAAGCCAATCACCACCGCCCAGATATTATCTTCAGAGAGCTGACCACCGTACTTGTACAAGCTTAAAGCGGTCGCCGCAATCATGGTCGGCATGGCTAAGAAGAAGGAGAACTCAGTTGCGGTCTTACGATGTAAGCCAGCAAACATACCGGCAATAATCGTCGCGCCTGAGCGTGAGGTACCAGGAATCATGGCTAAGCATTGGGCAAAACCCACAATCAGGGCTTGTTTCCAGGTGATATCCTCTAAGCGTACGGTCTTATGCTCAAGTTCGGTTTCGTTCATCGCGCCATGCTTTGCCATATCAGGACGACGCTCTACCCACAGCATAATTAGTCCACCAATCACGAGTGTGAAGGCATACACCATAAACTTGCCATCAAGTAAGCTACTAATAAAATTAATTAGAAGTAAGCCAATAATCGCCGCGGGTAAGAACGCGAGCAAGAGATTACGCACAAACAGCATCTCAGTGCGGTCACCCGTGAAGAAGCCCTTAATCAATTGGATTAAGCGCTCTCGGAAGATCCACATCACTGCTAAGATAGAGCCCAATTGGATGACAATTTCATAGACCTTGTATTGGCCTGTATCAAAATTAATCCAGTCGCCAATGATCAGCAGGTGGGCAGTACTTGATATCGGTAAAAATTCAGTCAGGCCTTCGACCAAACCGAGGAAGGCTGCTTTAATTAAAAACCAAAATTGTTCCATGTAATTATTGCTCAGTATTGTACGTCGTTACGTTCAGGCGAATCAGAGTCTTCCTTTCAACCGAATCGTTGCAGGCAAATTATTCAAACCACGTAAGGTTCAGTTGAATGGAGGCTTACTTAATCTTCTTGAATAGCGGCCACAAGTTGTGGGAAAAGCTTCGGTGCGGCAGCCAGTACATTACCCGTGCGCATCCAGCCTTGTTCGCCTTCGAAGTCACCAATTAAGCCACCCGCCTCAAGCACTAACAAGGTTCCTGCGGCTAAATCCCACGCCTGTAAGTTCACACCGCAGTAACCGTCAAGACGACCACAGGCAACCCACGTGAGCTCTAGCACGGTTGAACCGAGACGACGGAAACCACTGCTTTGGTCAACTAGGTTATGAAAGCGTGTGCTACCTGCACGAGTATGACCCGCAACTGATGGGAAGCGACCTGAAATCAAGGCTTCGCTTAAGCGAGTACGGCTACTTACACGAATACGACGATCATTTAAAAAGGCACCACCGCCACGGCTGGCCGTGAACATCTCATTACGGTTCGGGTCGAACACTAGGGCATGCTGACATTGGCCCTTGTGGAATAAGGCAATTGAAATCGCATACTCAGGAAAGCCATGCACAAAGTTCTTAGTACCATCCAAGGGATCAATAATCCATTGGTATTCTGGCTCTTCCTTATTGCCCTTGGTCATGCCTGTTTCTTCACCCAAGAAGCTGTGATCAGGGTAGGCGTCTTTCAGGATGTCTATAATGGCGACTTCTGCAGCACGGTCAATGTCCGTTACATAGTCGCTGGGGCCTTTGCGGGCGACTTGAACTTTTTCTAATTCTAAACTGGCACGGTTAATGATGGCGCCAGCGCGTCTTGCGGCCTTAATGGCCATAGAGAGCATCGGATGCATGTTAATTCTGCTAAAGGATCTGTAAAATTGACATTTTAAAGGACTATGCGCCCATATACTAGTTAAAACCCTGCTTTGCTGGATAATTTTTGTTAGGAAATTTATTCGCTACGACTTTCAGCAGATTTTAGGGCGTTTTGTTACAAGGTTTGGGTTTGCTGAGTGAATTTTTAGGTTTTCGTGTTGAATAGTCTCTGTTTAACTTGTTAGCTTGTTTTGTTTTTTTATTGTTTAGCGCATTTTTAGGAAAAAGACCATGGATATTTTTGCTCGCACCCGTTTTATTATGTTGGGCACCAGCCACCCTGGTAATGTGGGCTCTGCTGCTCGTGCGCTCAAGACCATGGGATTTGGCCAATTAGTTTTGGCGGCCCCTAAGGACAAGGGTTTTTTGCACCACCCTGAGGCGATTGCCTTGGCCAGCGGTGCGGCCGATGTCTTAGAGCGTGCGACGATTTGTGATTCCTTAAGTGAGGCCTTGGCCCCTGTGACCTTATCTTTTGCCCTCACCGCACGCGGTCGTGATATGGGTCCGCCGGCCTTGGATATTCGCCATGCGGCGCTGGAGGCGCAATCGCACTTGGTTTCAGAGCAGCAGGCTCAGGTGGCGATTATTCTGGGGCCCGAGCGGATTGGTCTGGATAATGAAGAAATCAGTCGCTGTCATCGTATCTGTCATATTCCTGCCAATCCTGAATAT
>CAZIKJ010000229.1:0-7617 GCA_964539685.1 uncultured Pelistega sp. | reverse complement strand
GGTTCATAGTGCTCATCAATCTAGAAAATTAAGTTAATACATATTTTAACGCAGTCCCCAATTTTCGGGAAGTTGCCCTATGTTTCAAGGAAAATGAGGGCATTTAAAAGCCAAGGGATTCCTTTTGCGCTTGCCAAGTCCAACAGCTAGTTAACTTTTTAAACACACCTAATAATTCAGCTGAATTCGATGATATGCCGCCTCATCACTTCGGTCGCAATCGTGCTTTAGCACAAGGCTAATACCAACGAATAGCTGTTAAAATGTCAATTATTAGGCTCATATTCTAGAGCCGCCTTAGTGAGTCACCTTATTCTTATGTCAAAACTTGCTGATTTAACCACTTTACCTGCTTGGCATGAATTTAGTGCCGCCGTTACACAGGCAAAACCCTCAAGCACCTCTACTCGAATTATTGAAGCAGCGGGTTTACGCCTAGACCTTAGTGCGCAGCGCAATTCTGACACTATGCAAGCCGCAATTGAGGACTTACTCGAAGCACGTCAATTTAAGGCACAACGTGACAATTTGTTTAAGGGGGCTATTAGCAACTCAACTGAGCAACGTCCCGCTTGGCATACCATGCTACGCGCACCGCAACCAATTCCTGAAGTGGCGCATGAGCGTCAACGTGTCCTGGAATTTGT
Organism: uncultured Pelistega sp.; assembly: GCA_964539685.1. GTDB lineage: Bacteria > Pseudomonadota > Gammaproteobacteria > Burkholderiales > Burkholderiaceae_B > Taylorella. The sequence goes on along the minus strand of CAZIKJ010000229.1, from coordinate 6,970 downwards.
GCGTCGGGCGGATAGTGAGCGCCGCTATCGGAATATTGTGCATATCGGTATTGGCGGTAGTGACTGGGGCGTGCGCTTAGCGGTAGCCGCATTCGGTTATGCGGGTATGTGGCGCAATATTCGTTATGTATCGAATATTGATGGCCATGCCATTGAAGCAGGTTTAGCTGGATTAGACCCACATGAAACCCTGATCGTCGTCGCCACCAAATCCTTTAAAACCGCTGAAACCTTGGAAAATGCGGCACGCGCCTTAGAATGGCTAAAGTCTGCCAAGATTCAAGACCCCATGAACCAAATTATCGGCATTACCGCTAATCCTGAGGCCGCTCGTGCCTGGGGCTTGCATGAGGCCTTAATTTTCCGCTTCTGGGACTGGGTCGGCGGTCGCTTTTCCATCTGGTCAGCGGTTGGTGTCGCTGCAGGCTTAGCGGTTGGCACGAATGTCATGGCGGGTTTACAAAATGGTGCTACCGCTATGGACCAGCACTTCCTGACCGCACCAAGCGCCAATAACGCACCGATTCAGATGGCGATGGCGGGGATTGCTAATCGTAGTGTACTCGAGTATGGCTCACTGAATATTGCCGCCTATGATTCACGCCTAGCGAATCTCATACCTTATCTTCAACAATTAGAAATGGAGTCATTAGGTAAGTCGGTCGATGCCCAAGGCAATCCAATTCAGGTGGCAACGGGCCCGGCCGTATGGGGTATGCCAGGTACTGATGCACAACATACCTTCTTCCAATGGTTACATCAAAGTAGTCGTGGCGCGCCTGTTGATTTTATTATTTGTCAACATGAGGATCATCGTTGGAAAGAACATCATCGTCAGCTCTTAGCACACTGTCTGGCGCAGCGTGAAGCCTTATTAAAAGGCAAGACTCTTGAGCAAGCGACGGCTGAATGCATTGCCCAAGGCTTAGATCCTAAGCAGGCTGAGGAGCTCGCTAAGCATCAAACCTTACCCGGTGGTCGCCCCTCGAATCTGATTGTGTTACCGCGCTTAACCCCATTTGCCCTAGGTGCACTATTGGCTCTGTATGAACACAAAGTGTTTGTTCAAGGCGTGATTTGGGGCCTGAACCCTTTTGACCAGTGGGGCGTTGAATATGGCAAACAACTCGCCTTGGATATTAATGCAGAATTAAGTGGTATGGGTACGGGTGCATCACAACATGATGCTTCCACATCTTATTGGATTGATCAATTTAAAGATTGAGTAAGTGAAAACATGAATAAAATAAGCGAGACCAAAGGGCCTCGCTTGTTTTTACATCATATCGCCGAATAATATACCTAAAGTCTATGCATTGCCCGTTGCCGCTGCACGACGACGGTTAGCAAAGGCGCCTGCAATCAAGACATACAAACTGGCTAACACACCACCTAAAACCCCACCCAAAACCGCGAGTTGCGCGCGCTTAGGAGCGATACGCTTGGTTGGTAAGGTCGGGCGCATCTGGTAGTTAAAGGTTTGAAACTCAGGTTTTGCATCCTTAAGCTTCTCCAAGGACTCCACCTCATATTTCAAGCGATAATAGATTTCAGGATAAATCAATGGCTCAGACTCAGAGACATCAACTAAGGCTTGCAGCACTTCCTCACCTTGCAAATACAAAAGTTGTTGTGGATTAGAGTTAATTTCTAAAACTAAATTACTCATGCTATCACCACGTCCTGCCAAACTGCCTGGAGAACTCTTGATACCCGCTTTCTTGGCAGTTAATAAGGCTTCCTTATAGTTATCAATCGCCACCTTACGCTTATACTTAACTTCATGCTCAATATCCACTACTTGTTGAGTACGCAAGGAAATTTGAGTATTCAGAGTATTGTTAAATTCTTCGATAACCTTATCACGCGAAGCCTTGTCAATACTATCCATATAACCACTCAAGGTCTCTTGTGCGCTCTCTGCACTATCACTCGTAAAACTTAGCGAATACGCCATCGTTAAAGATTTCTTTTTCTCATCGGGAATTTCCACCGTGAGATTTTGGCTCATGTCATTCAATAAGGCAGCTTCTGATGTATCACCCTCAGAAAGCAATCGCTTGAACAAACCAGTCTTAGCTAGATATTCTTGTTTCTCATCACTATCAGCTGCGGTATAAAGAAAGGTTTCAAAAATTTTGGTTAATGTTTCATCAACTTCGATATCAACAAACTTTCTTGTTACAAGGGGATCAATAAGATTCTCACCACTCATCACCCGCGCTAATGTACGGTTTACATCTAATATCTCACCTGTATTCGCCACACGTGGCCCCACCACCATAGCCGTTGAACGCCACTCTTCTTTCATCAGTAAAGATGCGCCATAAGCACCCGCAAAGCCTAAAGCTGCAATTAAAACAATGAGAAACTTGCGTTGCCACAGTGTACTAATCAGATCAAGTAAATCGATTTCATCATTAGCTGGAGTGACTCGTGCGTGATTGGATTCAGCCATATAATTTCCTTAGGTCAAAAAACAGGTTTCCTTACTCAAAAGAATAAGGAAACCTTAACATTATATGATAAGTTGTTGACTAAAGCGCAGATTTTGCTGTGGAAGCTCTGTCTAGTAACATGCCACGAGTTACGAATATGCGCCCCTACATAGGCTTACATTAGTAGTGAACGTTGAAGAACACTTGTTCCCTGTACTAGACACCCGCCGCATGTGCCTGCACATCAGCATGATACGAAGAGCGCACCATGGCACCAACTGCAGCGTGGGTAAAGCCCATCTTATAGGCTTCTTCCTCGAACATCTTGAAAGTATCAGGGTGAACATAACGCATCACGGGTAGATGATGTTCTGAAGGTTGTAAGTATTGACCAATGGTGAGCATCTCAATATCATGTTCACGCATATCGCGCATCACTTCAAGGATTTCTTCATCAGTCTCACCTAAACCAACCATTAAGCCTGATTTTGTCGGAATGCTCGAATGTTGTGCTTTAAAGTCTTTCAGTAATTTTAAAGAGTGCATATAGTCAGCACCTGGGCGTGACTGCTTATATAGACGTGGCACGGTCTCAAGATTATGATTCATCACATCAGGCAAACCTTGAGCGAAAATATCTAAGGCCTTATCTAAGCGCCCACGGAAGTCAGGCACCAAGACCTCAATCTGAGTTAAAGGTGAACGTTCACGAATTTCATTAATACACTCGACAAAATGAGCGGCCCCACCATCACGTAAATCATCACGATCGACTGAGGTAATCACCACATACTTTAAGCGCATCTGCGCAATTGACTTAGCTAAATTGCTTGGCTCATTCACATCTAAGGGATCAGGGCGGCCATGACCCACATCACAGAATGGGCAACGACGAGTACACTTATCACCCATAATCATAAAGGTCGCGGTACCATTACCGAAGCATTCACCAATATTCGGACACGAAGCTTCTTCACAGACGGTAAACATCTCATTTTCACGCAGGATCTTCTTGATTTCATCAAAGCGTGAGTTAGGTGCGGCTGCTTTTACACGAATCCACTCAGGCTTTTTCAAGCGTTCGGTCTGCACGACTTTAATAGGAATACGTGAAGTTTTATCAAAAGATTTTTGTTTTTTCGTTGCATCATAAGCAACGTCTTTATGAATAGGGATAATTTTTTCGGTCATATCGAATCCCTTGCGACTTACAGACTCAGCGCAAGCATTAGAGGGGTGAAAAATAATCTTGTTATTGTACTCTTGATTTATATAAAACCTAGAAAAACCCTAGTTTTTTAACAAGAGTATTACAAGCAATAAATCTTGCGTCAACGCTTAGCTTGTGCGCTTACGGCAAAAGCTTGAGGACTGAAGGCATACAATTAAGCAAATGCTTGTACTAAATAAGCAGAACAGTAATCTGCCACCGCCTGCCAATTCGCATGAATGCCCATTGTTTGCATATCCACGGTACGTAAACCTTCGTAACCACAGGGATTAATGCCGTAAAAAGGCGCCAAGTCCATGGCCACATTAATCGCTAGGCCATGATAGGTGCAGCCATTAGTCACTTTGACACCTAGCGCGGCAATTTTCGCTAAATCCCCTTCGGGCATAGGCACATAAACACCTGGAGCGCCTTCTTTGCGGGTAGCTTCAGGCAAGCCGAAATGCACTAGAGTCTGGATAATCGCTTCTTCGAGTGTATGCACATACTCTTTAACGAACATGCCCGCACGACGTAAATCGATCAGCGGATACAAAACCACCTGTCCTGGACCATGGTAAGTGACTTGCCCACCGCGATTACAGTGAACAATAGGGATATCGCCTGGATTGAGAATATGTTCGGGCTTACCTGCTTGACCTAGGGTGTAAACCGCCGCATGTTCCACCTGCCACAATTGATTGGGCGTGTCAGTTTGACGAGTTTCAGTAAATTCCCGCATGGCTTGCCAAGTGGTCTCATACTCGGCCAAGCCAGCTAAACGAATAATTTGCATAAGCAGCGTATGAAACTAGAGAACGACCTTAACCCATTCATGGGCATGCAAAGCACGATAAATATTATCCAGTTGCTCGCGCGAAGTCACCCATACACTGAAGGTTAAGCCCATATAATTACCCTTAGCGCTTGGACGAATTTCCACGGTCTCATGATCAAAATCAGGATCATGTAAGCGCACAATCTCAACGAGGGTGGGCACGAGTTCTTCTTGGCTTACTGCCATGACCTTAATGGGAAAGCGCGAAGGGTACTCAATCAAAGAGTCTTCAGGTGCAATTTCTTTGAGTCCAAATAATTTATCTGCGTCGTTACTCATAGTGCTGCAATGACCTCATCGTATGCTTGGCGTAATTTTTGATAAATTGGACCTGGTACGCCAGTACCTACTGCTTGTCCGTTATGTTGCGTGATAGCGAGAATTTCTTTGGTCGCTGATGTCAATAAGAGCTCGTCTGCCTGGTTCACTTCTTGCTCAGAAATATTTCTAGCTTCAAAGCGAACACCACAACGCTGAGCGAGCTCTTCTATAAAGCCATAACGAATTCCTTCCAGAATCAGATTGTTTTTCAAGGGTGCATATAGTACCCCATCCTTGACCATCCAAATATTTGCCGAAGAGCCCTCGGTTAAAAAGCCATCACGAAACTGAATGACGTCATTCACCCCATGATCAACCGCATACTGCTTGGCTACTACATTACCTAAGAGCGAAACCGATTTAATATCGCAATGCAGCCAACGACTATCTTCCATCCTTACCGTTGAATAACCCTGAGTGCGTTCTGTCTCTGAAGGACGGGTAAAGGGCGAACTCATTAAGAACACAGTAGGCTCTACAGGTGGATTCGGAAACGCATGGTCACGCTTGACCACACCGCGCGTCACTTGCAGATAGATAAAACTATTATCCCAAGGCGAGCGTGCCACCATATCTCGCATTAAAGCTTCCCAGTACTGAGCATCCTTATGCGTATGTAATTGAATCTTCTCCAAGCTACGCATTAAGCGAGCGACATGTTCTTGCAGGCGAAAGGGCTTACGGTTATAGGCAGGCACCACTTCATAGATGCCATCACCAAAAATAAAACCACGATCTAACACGGAAATCTTCGCTTCGCTTAAGGGCAAATATTCGCCGTTAAGATAAACCTGACTATCAACTGTAATCACTTGAATCACAATATCCTCTATATAATGCGTAATAATTGATTGGGAGAGATGACTCTAGAGCGCAAGCCATCGAGCCATACCATCTCTACCTTAAAAAGACCTTATTAAAAAAGACCTAAGAACTTATCCCACATACGACCGAAGAAACCTGCGGGTTCCACGTCATTCAGGGCGATTAAGGGATCTTGTTTGAGGATCTTGCCATTCAATACAAACTGCACAGAACCAACTACCTCACCCTTAGCAATCGGGGCGACTAATTTATTATTGATTTGAGTTAGGGTCTGCACATTACCTTCTTCACCACGCGGCACAGTAACCGCCACACCATTCTGTGCGCCTAATTCAACAGTTTTAACCGTGCCTTCGTAGACACGTGGGGTCAATAAGGCTTGACCTGCTGGTGCTAAGACACGGTTGGTGAAGTTCTGATAACCCCAGTCTAATAAGGTCTGGCTATATTGCTCACGCTCACGCACTGTCTTGGTACCCACCACAATGGATAAGACCCGACGACCATCACGTACCGCGGTAGAAATCAAGCAATAACCTGCATCATCGGTATGCCCTGTTTTCAAACCATCAACACCAATATTGCGCGCTAATAAGCCATTGCGATTCTTCTGAGTAATCTTGTTAAAGGTGAAGTCTTGCTGACTGAAATAATGATAGTACTTTGGATGGTCGCGAATAATATGCTGGGCTAATAGCGATAAATCACGTACGGTGGTATAGGTTTCTGGTAATGGTAAACCAGTCGGATCGGCAAAACGTGAATTAGTCATACCAAAGGCCTGCGCCTCTTTATTCATCTGATCAACAAAAACCTCAACGCTGCCCGCCACGGTTTCTGCTAATTGAATGGTGGCATCATTACCCGATTGCACAATCATGCCTTGCAATAAGTCCGCCACAGAAACTTGCTTGTTCACTTCAATAAAGGTACGCGAGCCGCCAGTTCTCCAAGCGCGTTCTGATATCGTCACTTCTTGCTCTAGGCGCAAGCGATTATCATCAAGTGCTGAGAATACCAGGCTCGCTGTCATCAATTTGGTTAAAGAGGCAGGCGCAACTTGTGTGTCAGCTTCATGTTGCGCAATAATCTGACCGCTCTCCATATCCATCACCATCCATGCCTTCGCATCGACAGTTGGGGCGATACCATTGGAGAAACTTAAGACGGTGGGTGTGTTTGCATTAGTCACCGCAATACCAGCAGCGTTAATGCTTGGCGCTGAACTCGTCGCAGCAGCACCGCCTACAGTACCGCTAACGTTGGTTTGCGTAGCCGCTTGCTCAGCAGGCGCAGACTTATTACCAGACACAGCCAAATAGGCACCACCAGCAGCAA
>CAZIKJ010000228.1:0-3564 GCA_964539685.1 uncultured Pelistega sp. | reverse complement strand
GGCGTGTTCCCAGGAACGTAGCTCTGAGACATAGCCCTGATTGAAAAGGGATTAAGACTTTTTGAGATTTAGCAAACGGTAGGTATGTTAACCTCTGAGACATAGCCCTGATTGAAAAGGGATTAAGACCTTAACCTTAACCTAAACTGAAGGCGCAATTGGCTCTGAGACATAGCCCTGATTGAAAAGGGATTAAGACCTCTTACTAGGGTTATTGTTACAATTTAGGCGTTCTCTGAGACATAGCCCTGATTGAAAAGGGATTAAGACAACATAATCTCGTCAATCATGTTTTACTCCTACTCTGAGACATAGCCCTGATTGAAAAGGGATTAAGACCAAAGGCGTCGTGCAGGTTAGCTAAATACTGGCCTCTGAGACATAGCCCTGATTGAAAAGGGATTAAGACTCGACAGTGCGCTCAAACAGTTTAAATAATTTCTCTGAGACATAGCCCTGATTGAAAAGGGATTAAGACTGCGGTAAATGCAAGGGTCTACTATCTCATCTAACTCTGAGACATAGCCCTGATTGAAAAGGGATTAAGACTCACCATTAAGCGCCTTTGTCAATCCATCAATCGCTCTGAGACATAGCCCTGATTGAAAAGGGATTAAGACCTCGCTAATCTTGGCGATGTCGTCGGTTGATTTAGCTCTGAGACATAGCCCTGATTGAAAAGGGATTAAGACGGTCAACAAGTCCTTTAATTGGGCTTGGTCTTCCTCTGAGACATAGCCCTGATTGAAAAGGGATTAAGACTTAAGACTTAAATCAGTGTTAAGCCGTGATTGTCTCTGAGACATAGCCCTGATTGAAAAGGGATTAAGACGGGCGCTCATTAGGTAGGGTGCGCCACCTATCACTCTGAGACATAGCCCTGATTGAAAAGGGATTAAGACTCGCTGTTGTCAAGATGGAGACTAAATGCCCCCTCTGAGACATAGCCCTGATTGAAAAGGGATTAAGACTGAACCAACAGGCAAAATAGTCACTGGTTCGTGCTCTGAGACATAGCCCTGATTGAAAAGGGATTAAGACAATTGATGGAGCAATATCACACGGCAGTGCGAACTCTGAGACATAGCCCTGATTGAAAAGGGATTAAGACGAGGGTCTCATAAACAATAGCCACAAATTTAACTCTGAGACATAGCCCTGATTGAAAAGGGATTAAGACTTGCCGGTGGCTGTAGTTGCCACAGGACGGGTTACTCTGAGACATAGCCCTGATTGAAAAGGGATTAAGACTTCCTTCTCCTTAGAATGAGCGACGCTTCAAGTCTCTCTGAGACATAGCCCTTGTTAACGGCAATGTAAAAATGACCACTGTCGGCAATTGAAAATTGACCACCTAGTTATTAAACTGGTGGCTATTTGAGGCCACTATGTTAACTCAGGAGATGGTAATGACCATACATGTGTTAAAAAAGCAGGGTCAAACAATTCAATCAATTGCGAATCAAACGGGTATGTCTCGCAATACGGTTAAAAAGTACCTTAATCAAGAGGTCGGTTGTACGCCTACCTATAAGGTAAGGGCAAATAAAGCAAGCAAGTTAGAGCCATATAAGGCTTATCTTCAGAGGCGAATCCAATTGGCATCGCCTGATTGGATCCCCGCTTCTGTGCTTTTCAAAGAACTTCTTGATCAAGGGTATACGGGGAAAATTAGAATATTAAGTGATTATATTGCCACTTTTAAGCCCCCTAAACAGGTAGATCCTCTCGTACGCTTTGAGACGGAGCCAGGCCAACAAATGCAAGTTGATTTCACGATTATTCGACGTGGCAAGCAACCGTTAAAAGCCTTTGTCGCGACGTTAGGTTACTCACGCGCAAGCTTTGTCTGTTTCTTTGATAATGAGCGCAGTGAGTCTTGGTTTGAGGGAATAAAACGAAGTTTTGAGTTCTTCGGTGGTGTGCCTCATGAATTACTTTTTGATAATGCTAAGAGCATTATTATTGAGCGAGATGCCTATGGCGCCGGTGAGCATCGTTGGAACGCCGGTTTATTGGATTTAGCCAAGACTTATGGATTTGTGCCGAAAGCATGTCGCCCATACCGCGCCAAGACCAAAGGGAAGGTTGAACGTTTTAATCGTTACTTAAAAAGTAGCTTTATGGTGCCTTTACAAGCCACTTTTAAAGAAATTGGTTTGCAGGTGGATGTGCAAACAGCGAATGGGTATATTGGAAAATGGCTAGAACAGACTGCTAATGCACGGATTCATGGCACAACCCAAGAAGTCCCTGCGTCTCGACTTGTTCAGGACCGTCAGGCGATGTTGCCATTGCCGATATGGGATGGCAATCGCACGGACATACTGGCCATTTCTTTACGTCAGCAACCAATCCCTGTAGAGAGTTTTCAACATCCTTTGACTGTATATGACACCTTACTCGGAGTGCCGTTATGAATTTGCAGTGTGAGCGCATTGCCGATCTCTGTCGGCAGTTAGGATTGTCTGCAATGGCGCAAGCGTGGCCACAAATTGCTGAGCATCATTTGCAACAAGAAGGCACATACGCTGACTTTGTTGAACACCTTCTTGCTGAAGAGATTAAAGCCAAGGAAGGTCGTACGCAAACCACATTATTAAAGTTTGCTGCATTGCCAACTATTAAAACCCTTGAGGACTATGATTTTAAGTTTGCCAGTGGTACGCCTAAAACCCAAATCAACGAATTGAGTCATCTGAGTTTTATTGAACGCCATGAGAATGTTGTTCTTTTAGGACCCAGCGGTGTCGGCAAAACCCATTTGGCAATTGGTCTAGCCTATAAGGCCGTTATGGCAGGGATTAAGGTGAGATTTATTACTGCTGCTGACTTGATGCTACAGTTAAGCTCTGCTCATCAGCAAGGCAAATTAAAACCCTATATGAACCGTGCAGTCCTTGGACCGAAGTTGCTCGTGATTGATGAAGTGGGCTATTTACCCTTTGGTCGGGAGCAAGCTAATTTATTTTTTAATGTGATTGCCAAGCGTTATGAAAAAGGTAGCCTTATTGTCACTAGCAATCTCCCATTTAGCCAGTGGGCAGGTACCTTTGCAGATGATACAACACTTACCGCCGCCATGTTAGATCGGCTTTTGCATCACTGCCATGTCGTTCAAATCAGCGGTGAAAGCTATCGTCTTAAAGACAAAAGGAAAATAGGAATCACTCCTTTGGTGAGTGATATTTAATTAAAGGGGGTGGTCAAAATTCAACTGCCGATTTTTAAGTAAAGTGGTCAATTTTCAACTGCCGTTGACACCCTGATTGAAAAGGGATTAAGACTACTACTCGAAAATCGAGCTGCATAGCTTCTTGTACTCTGAGACATAGCCCTGATTGAAAAGGGATTAAGACTCCCCTACATTAGCGACCACCTTCAAGTCCCCTCTCTGAGACATAGCCCTGATTGAAAAGGGATTATGAACCGCCCCGAGTATATCGGAGAGTGGATTGCTTGAGTCAGGCAACTTTGTCTGACTCAGTAAGACTATCATAGTATCGTCTCTCAAACTCAAAAGGCGACACATAACCAATCGTACTATGAATGCGAGTTTTGTTA
>CAZIKJ010000227.1:0-3126 GCA_964539685.1 uncultured Pelistega sp. | reverse complement strand
CTAATATAGATAGGCTAGCACTCACAAAGCAGGAGCTATACGCTCTTTGCTCGCACAAAACACATAACGCTCCTTGTCCTTAGAAACTGAGGCCATGGGGCGTTTTAGTTTGCGCAATTTCAGCGCTTAACTGATAGCGGTCAGACTTAGGCAATGTTAGGCAATCGCACGTCCACAAGCCGCACCACTGGCCCAGGCCCACTGGAAATTGTAGCCGCCTAGCCAACCTGTCACATCCAAGACTTCACCAATAAAATACAGCCCAGGCACATGCTTCGCCTGCATAGTTTTTTGGTTAATCTGCGCCGTATCGACACCACCTTTCATGGCTTCGGCTTTCTTAAAGCCAGCCGTACCACTGGGCACAATCGCCCACTCATGAATTTGCTGCGCTAAGGCACGAATTTGTTTATCAGGCATATCAGCAAGGCGCAAATCCAGACTGAGCCCTTCTTGCTCCATCCACGATTGCGCCAAGCGCTTAGGCCATAGGCTAGACAAGACGCTTAAGAGTTTTTGTTTATTACCTGGTTTAGCCTCCAGCAATGCCTTGGCCAAATCCTCTTGCGGCGCCAAATTCAGACGAATCGGTGCAACGCCATCCCAATAGGATGATATTTGCAGAATGCCCGGCCCGGAAAGACCGCGATGCGTAAATAAGACGTCCTCTAAAAACTCAGTCTTCTGCTTACCTTGGCCGCAGCTCACAATCACTTCGAGTGACACTCCCGACAAGTCGGCAAAGCGTTGCCATGCCTGTGCATCGAAGACCAACGGCACTAAAGCAGGTCTAGGCTCAATCACTTTCAGACCGAACTGACGCGCCACCTTGAGACCATAATCACTTGCACCCAATTGCGGAATCGCCATGCCACCCGTGGCAATCACCAGATTAGCCGCCTGATAGACGCCACTACTGGAGTGAATGATAAAAGGCGCTGTGGCTGCGCTAGGCTGATGGCTTTGCGCTAAGGCCGTTGAATCTGACGCCGCTGAATTTAAAACTACTGCATCTGAAGCTGCTGAAGCTGAGGCCACTGAGTCTGAAGCTGTTGAGTCTGAGGCCGTCGTTAATTGCGCATTAGTGCGAGCACCCACCTCCCATGAGGGAAGCTGATGCTCAATTTTCTCTACCTGGCAAGCCATGCGCCAACTAACATGCGCATCATCACATTCTTGCTTGAGCATCTGGATAATCTGTTCACTTGACTCATCACAGAATAATTGCCCACGATGTTTCTCATGATAAGCAATATGATGCTTACGCACTAAAGCAAGAAAGTCTTGGGGTGTATACGCACTTAATGCCGAGCGGCAAAAGGCAGGATTGGCCGACATAAAATTCTGCCACGTCGCCCCAATATTTGTGAAGTTACAGCGACCACCACCTGAGATACGAATCTTCTCGGCAAGTTTCTTGGCGTGATCAATCAGTAAGACGCGTTTACCGCGAGCACCAGCCACGGCCGCACACATCATGCCCGCCGCACCAGCACCTATGATGATGACATCGTAATTCGCTTTAGCCATTAAACCTTACTTATTGCCTCACTCTTAAACTGCTCGCTTCTCAATCCTTAAACCTTAAGCCGTAGGTCTACGCCTAATTTCGTGCATAAGCGTAGGACCTTTTACCATTAAACCTTAAATACCCTTAACACAGTCGACGTAGAAGTAATCTTCACCGGCATCATTCACCTCATGACTGAGGCCATGGATAAAGGTCTCAAAGCCAGGGAACTTACGATTGAAGTCACGTGCAAAGCGTAAATAATCCACAATACGCTTATTAAAGCGTTCGCCAGGAATTAAGAGCGGGATGCCTGGAGGATAAGGCGTTAATAACACACCGGTGACACGATTTTCCAACTCATCAATTTTCACGCGTTCTACGTCACGATGAGCCATACGATTGAACGCATCGCTTGGCTTCATCGCAGGCACCATATCACTGGTGTAGACTTCAGTGGTTAAGCGTGCCACATCATGCTCGCTATACGCTTCATGCACCATCTGACATAAGTCACGTAAGCCTAAGTGCTCATACTGACGAAAGTTCTTACAGAAGTCGGGCATCGCACGCCACATTGGCTGATTGCGGTCATAATCATCTTTAAACTGTTGTAAGGCAGTGAGTAAGGTATTCCAACGACCCTTGGTAATACCGATGGTAAACATAATAAAGAAGGAATACAGGCCTGTCTTCTCAACCACAATACCGTGCTCAGCCAGATACTTACTCACTAATGAAGCAGGAATTCCAGACTCGCCAAATTGACCTTGAACATCTAAGCCAGGAGTAATAATGGTGGCCTTAATCGGATCAAGCATATTAAAGCCTTCCGCCAAATTACCAAAGCCATGCCACTCTTCATCGGACTCAAGAATCCAATCCGACTGTTCGCCAATACCTTCAGGCACTAAGCGATTCGGACCCCAAACCTTAAACCACCAATCATCACGACCGTATTCTGAGGCCACTTTACGCATGGCACGACGGAAATCAAGGGCTTCGCTAATACTTTCTTCGACTAAAGCCGTACCTCCTGGTGGCTCCATCATCGCCGCCGCCACATCACAAGAGGCAATAATGGCGTATTGTGGTGAGGTTGAAGTATGCATTAAGAAGGCTTCATTAAAGATATTGCGATCTAATTTACGTGATTCAGACTCTTGCACAATAATCTGTGAGGCTTGTGAAATACCGGCCAATAATTTATGCGTTGAGTGCGTTGCAAACACCATCGCTTCAGGGTGACGTGGACGATTCTCACCAATCGCATGCATATCTTCATAGAATTCATGGAAAGACGCATGTGGCAACCAGGCTTCGTCAAAGTGTAAGGTATCCACCAAATTACCGAGTTTCTCTTTAATCATTTCCACGTTATAGGTGACACCGTCATAAGTACTCTGGGTCAGCGTCATAATACGTGGTTTTTTATTGAGTGCTTCACGGGCAAATGGATGCGCCTCAATCTTCTTACGAATGTTCTCTGGTTCAAACTCAGATAAAGGAATCGGCCCAATAATCCCTAAGTGGTTACGCGTCGGGCGCAAGAACACAGGAATCGCACCAATCATGGTAATCGCATGCAAGATCGACTTGTGGCAGTTACGGTCAAC
>CAZIKJ010000226.1:0-11410 GCA_964539685.1 uncultured Pelistega sp. | reverse complement strand
GAATTGATTCACATGGTCTGGAATTCCATGCTTTTTATCTCTTAGGCCAGCTTTACTGACCTGACTAGAAATATCGTGCTCAATTATTCCTGGAAGAGTCTGAGCTATAGCGATAACGTTATTTAAATCAACGCCCGTTGTTAAGCCATTTAACTCAAACATATGTACCAAATCTTCTGTACTGACATTACCTGATGCCCCTGGTGCGTATGGACATCCACCAAGACCACCAAGAGCAGCATCAAAGCTTGTAATACCCACCTCAGCTGCTGCTAAGGCATTAACTAATCCCATACCTCTTGTATTATGAAAATGCGCAGTAAAGGCAATATTCGGAAATTGTTCTTGTGTCTTACTAAAGATACGCTTAACTTGTGCTGGGTACGCCATACCCGTTGTATCACACAAGGTGATTTGCTTAACTGAATGTTGTGCAAAACGATCAATCCAAAACTCAATGGTTTGCTCAGAAACATCACCTTCCATAGGACAACCAAATACTGTTGAGAAAGAAAGGTTAATCGCAACATCTGAACCCTGAACAGCGTCAATCACGGCTTTAATTTGTGCAAATGACTGTTCTCGAGTCATTCTTAAATTGGCAATATTATGCGTTTCGCTTAATGACATCACTAAATTTATTTCATCTACCTTACATTCAATGGCACGCTCGGCACCTCGCAGATTAGGAACTAAAGCACTATAAATCACGTTGGGATTACGTTGAATTTCATGCATCACCATCTCGGCATCACGTAAAGCAGGAATAGCTTTCGGCGAAGTGAAAGAACTTACTTCAATCTTGTGAAATCCACTTGCACTCAATTGATTTATAAAAGCAATTTTGTCCTCTGTTGGAATAAAAATCGCTTCATTTTGAAAGCCATCTCTTGGTGATACTTCATTAATATAAATTCTTTTAAGGTTGCTCATATGTCTCTCCATCCTCCTCTTGCTTAAGCCATAAAATCCCTAAATAATCCCACTTGCCTTCCAGGCATCAAGCTGCTCTTGCTGAATACCCAGTTCTTTCAGGACTTTCTCTGTATCTTGACCGAGTGTAGGCGCGGCACGATCTACCCCACCTGGAGTTTCGCTTAATTTAGGCAGAATGCCGGGTAGAATCACTGGCGTACCATCTTCTAACTGACTTTCAAGCAACATATCACGTGCTTTAAAGTGAGGGTCTTCCACAATATTTTGTACGTCATAGATACGTCCCGCAGGCACTCGCTCTTTACTTAAAGCTTCAAGTACAGAATCCAATGGGTATTGTGACGCCCACTTACCTATTACGCCATCAATAAACTCGGCGTGAGCGGAGCGGCCATCATTATGCGCAAAGCGCGGATCTTGGCCAATATCATCCCGACCAATCAAGCTCATTAAGCGCTTAAATATACTGTCGCCGTTACCTGCGATTAAGGCATATTTGCCATCAGCGCAACGGTAGGCGTTACTTGGTGTGATGCCAGGCAAGCTACTTCCCGCAGGTTGACGGACTTCATTAAAGACAGAGTACTCAGCAACCATGCTTTCCATCATATTAAAGACCGACTCATGCAAGGCAACATCAATAACTTGACCCGAACCTTGCAAGGTTTCACGATTACGCAAGGCTAATAAGACACCAATCACGCCATGCAAAGCGGCTAATGAATCACCGATGGAGATACCCACACGAACTGGCGGACGTCCTGGCTCACCGCTTAAATAGCGCAATCCACCCATAGCCTCACCGACCACACCAAAACCAGGTAGGTCTTTATAAGGGCCTGTCTGACCGTAGCCTGAGACACGCAACATAATTAGGTCGGGATTAATTTGTTTTAATTCTTCCCAGCCTAGACCCCATTTTTCTAGAGTTCCTGGGCGAAAGTTCTCTACTAAAACATCGGCATTCTTAATCAGTTGACGCACCACATCTTGCCCTTCAGGGCTATGTAGATTTAGGGTGACTGATTGTTTATTGCGTGATTGTGAAGCCCACCAAACAGATGTGCCATTATGCAGTAGACGCCACTTACGTAATGGGTCTCCTGTTTCTGGCGGCTCAATCTTGATGACTTCCGCACCAAATTCCGCCAGCATTTTGCAGGCAAAGGGACCCGCAATTAACTGCCCTAACTCAACTACTTTAATTCCGTCTAATGGTCTGCTCATAATGTACTTAACTTATAAATCAACGATAAGATAAGTGTCATTCTGCAGCAATAATCTACTTTTGAATATCAGTAATTATTTGACTACCCTTTCCTAAAAGTTAAGGGTTAAGGGTTAAGAGTTTTAGAGCCTCTAAAAACTAGTTGCTCGCATTGAGGTGTGCTTGTTTTAAGAAATCTAATAATTTTTCAGCCTCTGGCGTTAGACCGCGAGAGAGCCTCGTTCCTAGCCATAAGGTTCGATTTGCCCATGAATCATTCAACTCAATTGCACACAATTGTGTGCCTAATATTTCTGGGTGTACTCCTTGGATCGGTAATATGCCTATACCAAGTCCAGCTTCAATCATCCGACAGATCGCATCAAAGCTATTGACTTGCACTCGAAGCCTAAATGGTTTGTCGACTCTTTCTGCTGCTTCTTGCAGACGAGCATGCAAAGAAGCGCCGCTTGATAAACCCACAAAGTCATAATCAAGTGCCTCCTGAAAATCAATCGAAGAGTGAGTAGCTAATACATGATGCAATGGAGAAAGCAGCACTAATCTATCCTCACGATAAAAGAACTTTTCTAATTGTCCACTAGGTGCATTATCAGCAAAAATTCCTATATCAATTTGACCTTGTGTCAGGGCTGAAATGATCTCGTAACTATTTCGCTCCTCCAAGCTTAAACGTATATCTGGGTGCTCCTGTGAGAACAAGGCGAGATCTTTTGGTAGAAACTGTATCACTGATGAGGTATTGGCCCAGATTCTAACCTGTCCCTTTAGTCCTAAAGCATATGCATTCATATCCACGCCTAAGCGCTGAATAGCACCTAATACATACTGCGCATGCTCTACCAAAGCATGCCCTGCTGTTGTCAGCTCGAGTCCTCGAGGTAAGCGAACAAATAAAGTGCACTGCAATTGTCGCTCTAAATCGCTAATACGCTTACTTATAGCCGATAAAGTCATATGCATTTCAGTGGCTGTTTTAGTCAGACTTAAATACTGTGCTGCAGATAGAAAGATGCGCAATGCTATGGGGTCGATACGCGAAAAATTTAAACTCATAGTTATCCTCACCTTATAAAACCGAAAGCACTTTCAGGAGGTATCATGACTCTATTGTAGATAACCTTATCGCTAGCTACCCATCATCAGAGAATACTAAATAATAAACAAAAAACCGCCCTCAAGTATCTCTACCTAAGAGCGGTGACTATCGCCAATCTATATTGCGACTAAACTATTTGCTTGTGCTATTACCTGGGCAATCGCCTGCACAAACCTAACTATCACTAAAACAAGCCATCACTCATACGAGTGCGCACCCTCAACCATAAGATTATCACTCATACGAGCGCGCATCCTCAATCACAAGTCCGTCGTTATTCAACTCACCTGGTGCTTTAAAGACCACATCACCACGTAGCTTAATGATCTCTTTAATCGACTCAATGAGGCCTTGTTTTAAGCTATCTGTTGCACCTTCAGCGACTTCAACATGCAAGGCTAATTCGTCCTTACCCATGCTACCTGTTACCACTAAGCGCGCTTTGGACACTTCAGGGTGACGCTTTACTACTTGATCCACCAAGCTTGGATGCACCATGGCTCCGCGTACTTTAGCTGACTGGTCAGCACGCCCCATCCAACCACGGATACGTCGATTGGTGCGACCGCAAGGTGATAGGCTAGGCATAATCACGGACAAATCCCCCGTACCAAAACGCAATAACGGATAGTCTGGATTTAAGGTTGTCACGACAACCTCACCCACTTCGCCATCAGGTAAGGGTTCATTGGTGCCAGGTTTCACAATCTCAACGATAATGTCCTCAGATAATACTAAACCATCACGTGCTGGCGTTTCATAGGCAATTAAGCCTAGGTCCGCCGTACCGTAGGCTTGGTAGCCATCAACGCCACGCTCTTTAAACCATTGCTGTAACGAAGGTGGGAAGGCCTCAGCGGAAAACAGTGCATGCTTAATTGAAGAAACATCCACCCCCATCTCTTGCGCACGCTCAAGAATAATTCGCAAAAAGCTTGGCGTACCACCATAAGCATTGGGCTTTAGATCATGAATCGCTTGCACTTGCATCTCAGTCTGACCGACACCAGCAGGAAATACCGTGCAGCCAATGGCATGGGCTGCGGTTTCAATCATAGAACCAGCGGGTGTGAAATGATAAGAGAAGCAGTTATGCACTAACATGCGCTTACGCACACCTGCCGCATACATCGCACGAGCAAAGCGCCAATAATCACTACGCGCTACCTCAGGCTCAAATAAGGGGCCTGGCGATGCGTAGACACGAGAGGCCTGCCCCCAACCCACCGCAGAGAAACCACCGAAGATGCGATTTACTTCATCGCCTGGTGTCACATTGGTGGCTGCCTGACGTTGTTGCGTCTGCTGCGCCAAGAGTTCGTATTTACGTACCACTGGAATCTGCGCTAAGTCTTCACGCTCTTGTAAACTCGTAATATCCACGCCTTCGAGCTGACGCTGGAGTGCAGGAACGTTATCGACTAAGCCACGTAAATGGCTACGTAATGTGGTGAAGAGATTCAGTTCCCGCTCTGCGGGCTCTTGCACCTCAAGCGCATCATAAAATCCATTACTCATGGGCAGCTCCTTACGCTAACCAACGCTTACGACGACGATAGAATTTAGTATCTTTAAAGCTCTTACGATCACCACTATCTAAGCCTAAATAGAACTCTTTTACGTCATCGTTGTTAGCGAGATCACTAGCGCTGCCGTCCATCATCACGCGACCACTTTCGAGAATATAGCCGTAGTCTGCATAGCGTAAAGCGATATTGGTATTTTGCTCTGCCAATAAGAAGCTCACGCCTTCGCGCGTATTCAAATCACGCACGATTTCAAAAATCTCTTCCACAATTTGTGGTGCTAAACCCATTGAGGGCTCATCTAATAAAATCATATTTGGGTTGGCCATCAGTGCGCGTCCAATCGCCGCCATCTGCTGCTCACCACCCGATGTATACCCAGCTTGGCTCGTACGGCGTTGCTTTAAGCGTGGGAAATACTGATAAACCTTATCCAATGAGGCCGAAATATCACCCTTACTGGCTTTACGCGTATAGGCTCCCGTGAGTAAATTATCTTCAATGCTTAGGTGGCCAAAACAATGGCGACCTTCCATGACTTGAATCACGCCACGCTTGACTAAGTCCGCTGGTGACATATCTTCAATCTGTTCACCGCGATATTGAATATTGCCCTTAGTGACTTGGCCACGCTCGCTTTTGAGCAAATTCGAAATCGCTCTCAATGTCGTTGTCTTACCTGCACCATTGGCACCCAATAAGGCGACAATTTTCCCTTCTGGAACAACCAAGGATACGCCACGTAACACCAGAATCACGTGGTTATAAATCACCTCAATACCATTAACATCGAGCAATGGCTTAGGCGTACTTTCTGTTGCCGTGGAAGCTGCTTGTTGTACCATAATTTCTACCTACTCTTATGTGCTTGGAGTGGGTATTTGGCCTCACTCCTTCCATTAATCTCTCTTCAGTGCCTATTCAGTATGGTGTTGGAGGACCCACATATCTGCGTCCCCTTCCATTCATATCCTGTCTGCGCATGCTTGGCATCTTGTTGCAGAGGTAAGGCACTTACCCCACCTCTGCGATCATCGCGCTTACCTTGATAGGCGCCATCGATGCTATGCAGGTCAACCTACAGGGCGGCTACTGAGCGCCCTGTTGAGCTACTCTTTATTGTTCCTTGCTGCAATCACGGACTTCGATTTTCTTCTCTGAGGCGTATTTTGCTGCTTCTGCTTTCACCAATGGATCGATGAATGCTTTATCAGATTGGTACCAATCTGAAGCCGCCGTCCACTTGCTACCATCCCACTGCATAATACGCGCCCAATCGTCACCCATATGGTCTTCACATGAGGTTTTTACTGGACGAAGAATCTGATCAAAGCCAAGTTCTTTTAGGCGCTCTTCGGTAATGTTTAGATTCTCAAAACCCCAGCGTACTTGCTCTGGCGTCATGTGTTGACCCTTACCGAACTTCTCTTGGGCTGTACGAATCGCTTCAACTTGCAGCATTGAGATCACCATGCCACGGGTATAAGCGATAGTGCCTGAAGTATCAGGTTTGCTACCCTTATCGTAGACATGCGTTTTTAAGTCCTCATAGACTTTACCCTCTGGCTCACCCGTATTATGGATGGTAATCGTGTTATAGCCCTTGGCGACTTGTCCTAGGTCTTTCACGTCGCCTTCAGAGCCAGCCCACCAAATTGAGTAAATTTTATCGCGTGGGTAACCCGTTGATTGCGCCTCACGAATTGAAGTCGGTGTCATGATACCTGCACTCCATAGTAAGACATAGTTAGGACGCTGCTGACGAATCGCCAACCAGGTTGATTTCTGCTCAACACCTGGTGCGGTCACTGGGTAGAGAATCAATTCAAAGCCATGCGCCTCGGCACGTGCACGTAAGAGAGGGATAGGCTCTTTACCGTATGGCGAGTCATGGTACACCAAGGCAATTTTCTTACCCTTAAGGTTCTCAAGACCACCTTCTTTCTTGGCGATATCTTGGATCATCACATCGGCCGCCGTCCAATAGGTACCCAGCAATGGGAAGTTCCACTTAAACACACTGCCATCAGCTGATTGTGATAAACCATAACCAACAGTTTCAATTGATACTTTATCGATGGGCGCTTTATCAGATACAGCGAAGGTAATACCAGTTGATTGCGAGTCAAAGCCTGAGGCACCACCATTAGCATGTTTCATACGCTCATAGCACTCTACACCACGGTCAGTTGCATAAGCGGTTTCACACTCTTCAAACTTCAAGCGTACGCCATTAACCCCACCATCGCGCTCATTCACTAAGCGTAGATAGTCGATCTTGCCGTCAGCCCATGGGATACCTAGGGGGGCAAATGAACCTGTGCGGTACGTGAACAGTGGGATATACTGTTCATCCGCCGCTTGGGCTTGCGCCGCAAAAGCACCGAACAGTGTACCAACAGCCATAGTGGCGGCTAATGCTTTCATACGTAATTTCATGTTTTGTCTCCTCAAAACGAGTTGCTTATTCAGCGTGCCCTAATGGGCTTATATAATGAATTAATATAAAACAAATTTATAGCTTTAGATCCAAATTAATTTATAAAGTAGGATAAACCGATTATTTAGACTAAATTTATTACCTCATGATTACTGCAATGATTACTTCAATTTCGCATTCATTATTGGATTAGTGTGGGAAAGGCCAAATACGCAATTTCTCACGAGCAATACTCCATAATTTAGCCAAACCGTGCGGCTCCACAATTAGGAAAAACACGATAAGCGCACCGAACACCATGTGTTCAATATGTGCAGCCGTATCTACGCCGATGGGAATACCAAGCATGGCAGGGATACGTGTTAATAAGATCGGCAAGAGCACAATAAAGCCAGCACCAAAGAAGCTACCTGCAATCGAGCCCAAGCCCCCAATAATCACCATAAAGAGCAATTGGAAAGAACGGTTTAAGTCAAAAGCCAATGGTTCCCATGAGCCTAAGTGGATATAACCCCACAGGACACCTGCCACGCCGATAATGAATGAGCTCACGGCGAATGCAGTTAACTTGGCATACATTGGACGAATACCAATCACCGAGGCGGCCACGTCCATATCACGAATCGCCATCCATTCACGACCAATGGCACCACGTACCAAGTTCTTAGCCAATAAGGCAAAGACAATCACGAGCAAGAGCACGAAGATGTACTTCTGCGTGGGTGTCTGTACATCTAGACCAAAGAAGGTCAAGGCGGGCATCGACACGCTACCCGAGC
The DNA here is from genome assembly GCA_964539685.1 of uncultured Pelistega sp. Lineage (GTDB taxonomy): Bacteria > Pseudomonadota > Gammaproteobacteria > Burkholderiales > Burkholderiaceae_B > Taylorella. Next base: position 3,402 of record CAZIKJ010000226.1, on the reverse strand, counting down.
TTGAGTAGTTGGTGAAGAAAGGAATACGTAGGAAAGTCCAGTCAACGAAGAACTGCGCAGCGAGAGTGGCAACCGCTAAGTATAGGCCACGAATACGTAAACTTGGAATACCAAACACAACCCCCACGAGCATGGCAAAAAAGCCACCGAGTAGAATTTGGATCAGTAACGGTAACTCAGGAATACGCACGCCAAAGTTCCAGGCCGCATACGCACCGACCGCCATGAAGGCACCACTACCCAAAGAAATCTGACCGCAATAGCCGACCAAGATATTCAGACCAATCGCCGCCAAGGACAAGATTAAGAATGGGATAAGGATGGCGCTAAAGAAGTAGTCCGATGCAAACATAGGCACCACAAATACCGCCGCCGCAATTAATAATAGAATAAAAGCACGGTCTTGCAGAATCGGAAAGATCTGTTGATCTTTACGATAGCTGGTTTTAAATTGACCATTCTCACGATAGAACATAATAAATCCTTTTTAATGATGTAACGCTAATCAATGTGAATGTTTATCACTAGACGCGGTCAATAATCTTCTCACCGAACAACCCTTGCGGACGGAACAATAAGAACACCAAAGCTAAGACATAGGCGAACCAAATTTCGATACCGCCCCCTAAATAAGGACCTAAATAGGCTTCTGATAGCTTCTCACCTACACCAATAATCAGACCACCAATAATCGCACCAGGCACCGATGTCAAACCACCCAGGATCACCACGGGTAGAGCACGTAGAGCAGCGGTCGATAAGGTGAACTGCACACCGAATTTAGAGCCCCAGATAATCCCTGCCACTAAGGCCACCACACCCGCTACCGCCCAGACAATTATCCAGATGCGATTTAAAGGAATACCGATGGATTGTGCCGCTTGGTGATCATCCGCTACGGCACGAAGCGCACGACCTGTATTGGTGTATTGGAAGAAAATTGCCAACACCGCCACCAACAAGGCTGCAATACCCGCTGCCGTCAGGTCTTCTAAGTTGATCAAGATACCGCCTTCAAACATATCGTTCAGGATGAAAGCAGGATCCTTAGGCATACCAACATCAATGGTGTACACAGAACTACCAAACATAGTTTGACCAGCACCATCAAGGAAGTAACTAATCCCTAACGTTGCCATCAAGAGCGTTGTCGCTTCTTGATTGACCAAGTGGCGTAAAACAAAGCGCTCAATTAAAATTGCCACGATTACCATTAAGATGGCGGAAATAATAAACGCCAAGATATTCGCTAAGATCAAGCTTTCAAAGCCCAACCACTGCGGCAACCATGAAGAAAAACGTGCCATACTCAGCGCCGCCACCAATACCATGGCGCCTTGGGCGAAGTTAAATACACCCGATGCCTTGAAAATCAAGACAAAGCCTAGACCGACTAGGGCATATAGCATGCCACTCATCAATCCGCCAAATAAAGTTTCTAAGAAATATCCCATGCCTCACCTCAGTGTTCAACGCCTAAATAGGCACGAATTACATCTTCATTAGTACGCACTTCTTCTGGGGTGCCATCGCCAATTTTCTTGCCGTAATCCAATACCACAACACGATCGGAAATATCCATCACCACACCCATATCATGCTCAATCAACACAATGGTGGTACCAAATTCATCATTCACATCAAGAATAAAGCGGCTCATATCCTGCTTCTCTTCGATGTTCATACCCGCCATCGGCTCATCCAGCAACAACATGCGTGGCTCCATAGCAAGTGCGCGACCCAAGTCCACACGTTTTTGTAGACCATACGGTAAGCGACCCACAGGAGTCTTACGGAAAGCTTGAATTTCAAGAAAGTCAATAATGTTCTCAACATATTCACGATGAGCAATCTCTTCTTTCTCCGCACCAAAGATACGGAAGGCTTGTGATAAGACGCCACTCTTCATGCGTAAGTTACGACCACTCATAATATTGTCGAGAACACTCATGCCCTTAAACAGTGCCAAGTTCTGGAAGGTACGAGCCACGCCCATCTCCGCAGCACGACGTGGTGACATACGGTCGAATTTCGTACCATCAAACACAATACTGCCCTCTTGTGGGGTATACACACCATTAATCACGTTCAGCATGGAGCTCTTACCAGCACCGTTAGGGCCAATAATTGAACGAATCTCATGTTCTTTAACGTTGAAGGAAATATTGGTTAATGCTTTCACCCCGCCGAAAGACAAGGAGATACTCTGCATATCCAAGATTACGTCACCAATTTGTTTTTCTTTCGACATTTAGGCGGCCTCTTTGCTAGAAGATGTAGTAAACACAGGTACAGGAGCGATACGCAAATCTGCACTAATTTTGCCGATACGGCCGTCTTCATACTTCACTTGTGTCTCGATAAACTGTGAAGTCTTACCCTCAAACAGCGCATCGATAAGAACTTTATACTTCTCAGCAATAAAGTTACGACGCACTTTACGGGTACGTGTTAACTCATCATCATCGGGATCCAGCTCTTTATGCAAGATTAAAAAGCGATGAATTTGTAAGCCTTCAAGTTGCTTGTCTTGAGCCACATCTTGATTAACTTGTTTAATACAATCGGCAATCAAGTCATAGACTTCAGGACGGCTCGCCAAGTCCGCATAACCCGCATAGGCTAAACCACGACGCTCGGCCCAGTTAGCCACCGCCTCTAAATCAATATTAATGAAGGCCGTCACATATTCCTTGTTCGCACCAAACGCCACCGCCTCTTTAATGAAGGGGAAGAACTTGAGTTTATTCTCAACGTATTTCGGTGCGAATAAGCGACCATCGAGTAACTTACCCACATCCTTGGCGCGGTCAATAATTTTCAATTCACCATGGATATCCAAGAAGCCAGCATCACCTGTGTGATACCAACCGTCTTCGGTGAACGATTCCGCCGTGTCGTCAGGCTTCTGGTGATATTCCTTAAATAAACCAGGACTCTTGACTTGCACTTCGCCATTCTCAGCCACGCGAATCTCTACACCTTCAACCGGCGGACCGACCGTATCAGGGAACACGCGACCATCTTGTTGTACGCAGACGAAGACCGAAGTTTCTGTAGAACCGTATAACTGCTTTAAGTTAATACCAATTGAACGATAGAAGACAAAGAGGTCTGGACCAATCGCTTCACCCGCTGTATAGGCAACACGGACACGACTCATCCCTAAGGCATTGCGTAAAGGCGCATAAATTAAGAAGTCACCAATCTTGTATTTCAAGCGATCAAGTGCACCTACGGATTCTTTATCGAGAATCTTCGTCCCCACACGCTTTGCTAAGTTCATGCACTTACGATAGAGCCATTGCTTGAACTTGCCCGCATCTTCCATACGAATCGTCACTTGCGTCAATAACTCTTCTAAAACACGCGGTGGCGAGAAATAATAGGTCGGGCCAATAT
>CAZIKJ010000225.1:0-1634 GCA_964539685.1 uncultured Pelistega sp. | reverse complement strand
GGCGCTTACATTGCCATCTACTGCGGCACCCAATAAGGCGCTTTCAGTGAGGTCAATACCGACTGAACTTGAAAAAGGCTGCGCCCAGCGCAATTGTGGGCCACCTTGAGCCACGCTATAACATAAAACATTACCTTGATAACTTGCCATGCAAGCATCATTACCTGTTAGGACAGGCATGCCGACAACATCCGTCACGCTATCTAGGTCGGTAGGACCACGTACGCTCGCGGCAATCATCTCCCACACGGGACGGCCATTCGTAATATTTAATCCCACTAAGCGACCACTAGGTACAGCAACGGCTACGGCACCAGGCAGCATCACCATGCGTGATGTGGTCTTCAAAGCAAGTTCTGGATTAGTACGGACATAGCTCCACAATAAGGTACCATCACTCACATTGTAGGCTTGTACGCGATAGTCATCGGCACGCACAACCACCACGCCATTACCAACTGCTGGCGGTGTTGTCGCAATGGTTGAGGTACGGCTAGACCATACTTGATTACCATTTTGTGCATCAAGCGCAATCACTTGGCCGTTACGGGTAGTCACCGCAACCACGCCATCGCCAACACCCACTCCACCGGCGAGTGCTTGTTCAAGCTTCACGCGCCACATCGTGGCACCCGTTGAAGAGTTCACACGAGCTACTGAACCGTCAGGGGTGGCTGCAAAAATCGAGTCCGTAGTCACTTGTGGTGCAAAACCATAACCACTACCGCTACCAATATTCGTGCTCCAAGCAATTGCGCCTGTTGCCGATTGGGCGTACTGTGTTAACTCAACAGGTTCATAACGGCTTTCATTACTAAAAAGTCCGCAAGCAGATAAGCTTAATGCTGCTCCTAGACTTAAACAAAGTGCTTTCATCGATCTTGCCATGTTTTTACTCCCCACCTAAAACGCTAATTTTTAAATCAACTCTGCGTACTAAACTATCATCAAGACCTGCTGCTGCTTTAGCTTCTTGCCATGCTTTGACAGCGTCGGCGGCTTTGCCTTGAGCAATTAAAATATCACCCTGACGATCTAAGAACAAAGCTTTAAAAGCCGCAGGAGGATTCGTTAATTGCGCTAATGCCTGATCGTATTTCTCTTGATCGGCTAAGGCTGTTGCTAATTGCAATTGTGCAGCTGGCACCAAGCTAGGGTCGGTTTTCTGTGTGACCGCCCATTGTAATTGTTTCTCCGCTTCCGCCGCATTATCCATGTCTAAAAAGAACTTAGACGCTAATAAAGCAGCGCGTGGTGCATACACAGTGCTACCATAATCTTTCTGTAGAACACCATTCGCTTCAATAATACGCGCTGCAGAACTCTGATCAGGCGCCATCACCGAAGTATTAATAATATCGTAATAGCCTAGCGCTTTCTGTGACTGATAACCTTGATACCAATTCCAACCATAATAGCCCAAGATGGCTAACATAATAACGGTAGCAACTCCAGAAACAAGGCCCCCAAAGCGATTCCACCATGCCTTGAGTTCGTCAATCTTTTCCTGTTCTTCTAAGTCAAATGCCATGCTTCTTAAATCCTTTGTTTTAACTCTTCAATTAATGCAGTTTGTGCAACTACAACTTGATCCAACATCTTACCATCATCTGATAAACGCAATGGTTTAATTG
>CAZIKJ010000224.1:0-2504 GCA_964539685.1 uncultured Pelistega sp. | reverse complement strand
CAACTGAGCGCTGTAATACACCATCAACATCCAAATCAAGTCAGGCACACCACGCACAACAGTTGAGTATGCAGTCGCCAGCCCTGCTAACAGAGGGCTTTTCGATAGACGCATCAAAGCCCCTACTAAACCCACCAGCACGGCCAATAGCAAGGAAGCCACAGCAATCTGTATCGTTAGCAGAGCACCATTGAGAATGCGTGGCATATACTGCCACAAAATATCAAAATCAACCATGAAACTCTCTTTATTTAATCGCTAGATTTTAACTTAAATAGCACAAGAGAATTGCTAAAGCACGAAACCCGACTGCACGAAGCTTGCCAAGCACAAAGCGCTGCTTACATTAATTTGCTTTCTAGGTGAAAATCCTGCCTTAAAAGCATAGTAATTCATCAATAAACACGGTATATTAAAAAACCATATGTTTTTTTATTTCTTTGACGTTTTTTATAAAGGATGCCTTATGTCATTCAAAAATAAGCTTTTAGGCGCTACTTTATTTGCCTTAATGTTTGCTGGTGCTTCAGCAAGCGCACAAGACAAAACCATTCGTTTTGGCTCTGATGCGACCTACCCTCCTTTTGAGTACACCAATCCGAGTGGTGAAGTGGTTGGCTTTGATATTGATCTTGCTAAAGCAATGTGCGAGAAAATGAAAGCCACATGTACCTTCCAAAACCAAGCTTGGGATGGCATTATTCCTGCCTTACGTGCAAAGAAATTTGATGTGATTGCCTCCTCAATGAGCATCACACCAGAGCGTGAAAAAGCCGTCGCCTTCACTCAGAAAATCTGGACGACACCGAACCCATTGATCGGCAAGAAAGGTCTTGATGCAGACACCACCAAAGAGAAAACCAAGGGCTTAGACATTGGCATTCAACAAGGTACGATTCAAGATAAGTACGCCACCAAGTACTTTACCGATGCGAACATCAAGCGCTACAAGACATTTGAAGACGCTATCAATGACTTAGTAACAGGCCGTGTACAAGCCGTATTCGCCGATAACGGCGTTGCCGATGAATTCCTCAAAGGCCCTCGCGGTGATGGCTTTGCAATTATCGGCACACCACTACCCTCAGCTGCCGATGAAGAAATCTTCGGTAAGGGCACAGGCTTTGCCGTACGCAAAGAAGATACTCAGTTACTCGCAGACTTAAACAAAGCCTTCGAAGAAATCCGCGCTGATGGTACCTACCAAAAGATCGCTGAGAAATACTTTGACTATGATGTATATGAGTAAGTAAAGCTTTAGTTTAGACTACATGCTGTAAGCTAAAGCAAACAGGGGCAAGCCCAATTGCCCCTGATAGCAATTGCCCCTTATGGCAGTTAAGCTCAACACTCATTAGGCTCAACTCCAGTTGGATTAACTACAGTTGGTCTCAAGCATCATCGGTCCTAACACTAAAAAGGCGAAATCCCTATAGGTTTCGCCTTTTTAAATCGCCTAGCTTTTCAAACAATTAACTATTTTGCCGCGCACGGCGGCGTCTCTGTAGAATCGCCTTCACATCGTCCACCATAGGACCTGCCGCAATATACACCAGGATTAAAGCCGTACCACATGTGTATAAAAAGCCAAAGTGCCTAAAGCCTAAAGCGCCAACCACACCACCGACAAAAAATAAGATTAGGACTTGTAAGAGCAATTTAAATTTCTTGATATTACTATGGACTGGCACTAAATTATTATCACGTTTAGCCGCACGATTCCAATAAAACAATCGCCCCAATTCAATACCAATATCCGTCACTGTGCCCGTCACGTGCGTTGAGCGCAAAGCATAGTGTGAAATATCCGTAATAATCGCATTCTGTAGCCCCATAATAAAGCATAAGACGGCCACAGTTAGCGAAGTCCAGAGCCAGGGCAGATACCACTGCACCCCATCTAACAAACCAAATAACATGAGGGCAGCTGCCTCTAAGAAGATCGGCAAAGCATATTCACTTTGCCAATAATTATTGCGCGCAAAATGAATAATCACAGTTGTTGTCGCCGAGCCCGCGATAAATGCCATCACAGCACCCAAGCCCCAGAGCAAGATGCGCCAGTCCCCTAGCGCTGTTGCATCAGCCATCTGGGAAACAATGCCCGACATATGCGAAGTGAATTCATTAACCGCCAAGAATCCACCCGCATTCATGGAGCCCGCCACGAATGATAGAAAACACGCCAATTCAGCATTCGCGCTTTGTGTGCGAATTTTACCGCTGAGACGTCGAGAATAAGCCAGCACCATAAACCCTAATAAGAACGTAAGAATGGCCCTTAAAAGGCCAAACCAAAAACCGATAATAAATCATGTAAAAAGCCACCGCGACAAGTACATGAATCCACGCGTGAGTCTGAGTATGGGTTTTAGCACAAAGCCCACAAAAAATTCACTTAATACCATGCAAAAACACTTAACTTCTTGCAAAACACATTAAAAAAATAATTTTAACAAGAATTTTTAAAATTGCCAGACAAGACACTATAGACTAGGATGGAT
>CAZIKJ010000223.1:0-4428 GCA_964539685.1 uncultured Pelistega sp. | reverse complement strand
ACAAAACCTCGAGCCGCTTTGAGCATGAGAGCCAGGAGGAGTTTATTCAACGTCTCAAGCTAATGTATCGAGAGCAATTGCAGCAATACATGGTATATCTACAGGCGCTTGATGGACGTCCTGCCAGAGCAGCAATCTATGCTTTAGATGGCTGTTTATGGATTGAACTTTAAGAAAGCGTAACGGCTTTAAAAAGTTCTATGCTACAATGCTTATTGGTGGGCCCCTTCGCATGGGTCGGCAGTGAAACTGGTCAGGTCGGGAACGAAGCAGCCATAGCTGTTTAGACTCAGTGCCGAAGTAAGGCTCACTCTTTATTTTTAGGCTCACTTTTCGGATTTAACATTCTCTATGAGCTATCTTGTACTTGCCCGTAAGTGGCGCCCCCGCTCGTTTGAAACCTTAGTTGGTCAAGACCATGTAGTGAAAGCGCTGAGCAATGCCTTGAGTAACCAGCGCTTACATCATGCTTGGTTATTCACGGGTACGCGTGGCGTGGGTAAGACGACATTAGCTCGTATCTTAGCGAAATCACTGAATTGTGAACAGGGTATTAGTGCCACACCATGCGGTGTATGCCAAGCATGTACGGAGATTGATGCTGGCCGTTTTCCAGACTATTTAGAGTTTGATGCAGCCTCCAATCGAAGCGTCGAAAGTATGACGCAATTGCTTGAACAAGCGATTTATGCGCCTTCTGTTGGACGTTTTAAGGTCTATACAATTGACGAGGTGCATATGCTAACAGGCTTTGCATTTAACGCCATGCTCAAGACCTTGGAGGAGCCGCCTCCCCATGTCAAGTTTATTCTTGCGACCACTGATCCACAGAAAATCCCTGTGACGGTATTATCACGTTGCTTACAATTTAATCTCAAACAAATGGCACCTGAGTCAATCGTTGGCCATTTGCAGAATGTTCTTCAAGAGGAAGCGGTCGAGTTTGAGTTAGAAGGTTTGCGTCTTCTTGCGCAAGCCGCGGCAGGCTCAATGCGTGATGCCTTATCTCTCACGGACCAAGCGATTGCCTATTCAGCCAGTCATATCACTGGTGAATCTGTGCGTGATATGTTAGGCACGATTGACCAACGTTACTTGGTGCGTTTTATCGAGCAACTTGTAGCGGGCTCCGCTCAAGGCGTAGTCGCCGTTGCTGATGAGTTGAGTACTCGTGGCTACTCATTTTCGAATGCCTTATCAGACTTCGCTAGCTTGCTATCACAGATTGCCATTGAGCAGCGTCTACCAGGAACGATTAATGAAGCAGATCCCGCATGTGCAGATATTCAACGCTTAGCACAGACTATTCATGCGGATACACTGCAATTATTTTATAGCATAGCTTTACATAGCCGCGCTGAACTAGCCTTAGCACCTGATGAGTATACGGGGTTTGTAATGGCAGGTTTGCGTATGCTTTCACTAATCTCTACACCACAAGCACAAGCGGTGCATCGAGCAGTAGCGCCTGTACAAAGTCTTCCTATCAGCGATGATAGGGTTGAAGCTGAAAAAAAAAGTCTTGATCAAGGTGCACTAACAGCTAAGGCCTCTAGGTTCGAGTCGACTGAATCGCTCGAAGCAACTGAAAAAGAGAGGCAAGCTGAAACCATAGAACAGGCATCAGAACGTGAGGCTGCTGTAAAGACCGATGCAACTGTAAAGACTGGGCCAGCTGTAAAGATTGATCCCGTCGTAAAGATTGAGCAGAGTGAAGATCTGACTTATGTTGCTGCTCCTGTGCCACAAGCTAAGGTCGATGCTGTCGCTCCAGCAGAGCAAGAGAGAGCAGGGTCTGAATCAGTGTCACACGCTCATCCGCAACAAGCTCTTGCGTCTACACCTGAGAATACTGAAGATATCCCTCCTTGGGAAGATATTCCCGCCTTCGATATGCACGAAATCGCTTCTATCAGTGAATCAGAGCAGAGCGAGGGTGACTCGTTAGTACAGGATGAGGACCAGTCTTGGGTGCCGCTTGAGCGTGAGGAACATTCTTATAGCTTAGAGCAAATGACACCAGCGCTTTGGGTGAGCCTTGTGCCCGACCTTCAACTCAGTGGTATGGTTGGGGAGTTGGCTCGTCATAGTGAGTGGGTTGGTCTTGAAGGCAATACCATACGCTTACGCTTATTGGTACGCTTACCGGATAATCTACAAGCACGGAATAATTTAACGACCTGCCTTACCGAGTATTTTAAAACCATTATCAAGGTAAAATTTGAATTTGGTCAGACGGGTGATGCAACTCTGCACGCGCAAGAATTGGCGGAGCAGGAAGCTCGTGTGGAACGGGCGAATCAAGCGGTTCATTCAAGTCCTTTAGTGAAGTCACTCATTCAGGAATTTGATGCCTTCATCGTGCCTGATAGCATCCAACCCTACTAGACAAGACATAGGACATAGACAGACTTACGCGATTTATTTTGTTGGGATTTTAAGACAAATAAATCAGCGGGTATGTATATAATTTTTCGCTTGTGCTGAGATAGGACAAGTAATACGAATATAAACATTTTTTGAGGCTTATTATCATGATGAAGAATCAATTAGCGGGCTTAATGAAGCAAGCACAACAAATGCAAGAAAATATGAAAAAGGCGCAAGAGGCCTTAGCAGACATCACTGTTGAAGGTGTCGCAGGGGGTAATTTAGTGACTGTTACCATGAATTGCCGTCACGATGTTAAGCGTGTTCATATTGATGAGTCTTTATTAAGCGATGATAAAGATATGCTTGAAGATTTAGTGGCTGCAGCGGTGAATGATGCTTTGCGTAAAGTAGAATCTACTTCACAAGAGAAAATGTCAGCAGTGACGGCGGGTATGCCATTGCCAGGTGGTATGAAATTCCCATTCTAAGCAAGCGCTTAGCCACATTGATAACTGAGTGTGAAGACATGTGTATTGCTCACGTGACTAGCACTCTTGATTGAGTCACACCGCATGTCTGAGCAGTTACCTGAGCCCTTGAATGAGTTGATCAACGCCTTGTGTAAACTTCCTGGTGTTGGCAAGCGCACGGCTCGACGCATGGCGTACCATCTGTTGCAATATGATCGTCCTGCTGCGCAAGCCATAAGCCAAGCGATTCAAGATGCCCTTGAGCATTTGCGTCATTGTCGTATGTGTAATTCTTTTACACAAGAAGAGCTCTGCGAGACGTGTTCGAATACACGGCGTAATGCGACTCAGCTATGTATAGTTGAAACAGCCGCTGATCTCAATATGATTGAGGCCAGTCACGGTTATGATGGTTTGTATTATGTGTTAATGGGGCGTTTAATGCCTTTATCGGGCATAGGGCCTAAAGATTTAGGCTTTGAGCGTGTCTTGCAACGTATTACTGAGCATCCCGTTGAGGAAGTGATTATTGCAACGAACTTTACGGCGGAAGGTGAAACCACAGCACATTATTTAGCTGAAATGCTACGCGGCAAACCGATTAAAGTGACTCGTATCGCTCGCGGTATTCCAAGTGGTAGCGAGTTAGAGTATGTGGATGCCGGCACGATTGCATGGGCCCTCAATGAACGCCGTAGCAATTAAGCTGATTATTTAAGGCCTATAGATATTCTGTCCATGAGCCTTAAATTAAAATCAATATAAACTACTTCTTATCGAGATTATGACGCCGCTTGTTTGGCTTGCTCAATAATCGTATCAAGTTTTTTCGCATCCGCCACAAAAGCTCGGATACCTTCAGCAAGTTTCTCACTGCCCATAGCATCTTCGTTGAGTTCGAAGCGGAATTGTGCTTGATCAACATTGATCGCAGGGATGTCCATGCCCGCACTTTCTGCGGCATTTAAAGCCTGCTTCAATGGACCGTCAGCATCACTTAAGTTTTGTAATAGTTCAGGACTAATCGTTAGCAAATCACAACCTGATAAGGCGATAATTTGACCAACATTACGGAAGCTTGCTCCCATAATTTCTGTCTTGATACCGTGCTTTTTGTAATAGTGGAAAATCCGTGATACAGACTGTACGCCTGGGTCGTTCACTCCTGCATTAGCGGCTTCATCCCAATTTGTGCCGGCTGCTTTCTTGTACCAATCATAAATACGTCCAACAAAAGGCGAAATCAACTGAACCTTAGCTTGGGCGCACGCCACCGCTTGCGACATCGAAAACAGTAAAGTCATATTGCACTTGATGCCTTCAGCTTCCAAGATCTTAGCTGCCTCAATGCCTTCCCATGTTGAGGCAATTTTAATCAATACCCGTTCGCGCTCAATGCCTGCAGCTTGATAGAGTTGGATAAGTTGGCGTGCTCGTTCTACCGTGGCGGCCGTATCAAATGATAAGCGTGCATCGACTTCAGTGGAGACACGGCCAGGAACAATCTCTAAAATACGCAGGCCAAACTTAATTAATAGATGATCTAAAGTCTGTGCCGTATTGGCTTGCGGGTTTTCTTGAATGG
>CAZIKJ010000222.1:0-3274 GCA_964539685.1 uncultured Pelistega sp. | reverse complement strand
ATATTACTAAGACCTTAAGTGCTGCTGACCCCGAAAATAAGGCGCACTATCAAGACAATGCGCAAGCGTATAAACAGAAAATCACGGCCCTACATCAGAAAATTAAGCAAGACTATGCGCCATTAGCGCATGAGCGCCGTTACTTGGTGACGACGCATGAGGCCCTAGGCTACTTTGCTGATGAATATCATCTGCATATGGTTTCACCCTTAGGCTTTTCGTCGAGTGCCCAGCCTTCAGCGAAAGAAGTGGCGAGTGTGGTGAAGCAGGTGCGTGAAGCGAAGATTCCAGCGTTGTTTTTAGAGAATGTGAAGAATCCTGCGCTGCTTGAGCAAATTGCCCGTGAGAGTGGCGCGAAGATTGGTGGCACCTTACACACTGATGCCTTATCTGCTTCAGGGCCCGCATCGACTTACTTGGGTATGGTGCAAGAGAATGCCCGTGTGATTCTGGAGGCCTTAAAATAAATCGCTTAAACTTATATAAGCCACTTATATAAACCGCGTAGTCGCAGATGCTTAATTCAGGATGGCTGTACTCCTGCGGTCTGGTGAAGCATGGTTTCATTACGCTAGAGTCAGCTAGGGTAATTTAGAACAAGTATTCGCCATGGTATCTAAGTGGTACTTTCGCTAAGTTTTAAAGGATAGCCAAAGGGCGCAAAATCAATGCGTACTTTGGCTTTTTTGTCGACCTGATTCGGCGAGAATGTGCGCTACAATGTGCTTTTGACGCAATAGATTCTCAATAAGATTGGACCGATATATGATTTGGCAATTTAGCAAAATGCAGGGCGCAGGTAATGATTTCGTCGTCTTAGATGGTGTGCGCCAAGCTATTGATATGACCCCAGAGCGCGCCCGTGCCCTGGCCCACCGCCAGTTTGGCATTGGTGCAGATCAGATTTTATTGGTTGAGAATCCGAGTCACCCTATGGCCGATTTTCGTTATCGTATTTTTAATGCGGACGGCAGTGAGGTTGAGCATTGTGGTAATGGGGCGCGTTGCTTTGTGCGCTTTGTTCATGAACAACGACTTTCTGGTCGCAATCCCCTGAAAGCAGAAATTGCGACGGGCCTTATTAGTTTAACCGAGCAAGACGATCAAAGCGTAACCGTGGATATGGGGCAGACGCGCTTTGCGCCTGAGGATTTGGCCTTCGATGCGAGTGGCTTATCCTCTTATTCATGTGCGCAAGATACGATTTGGCAATTGCCACTGAATCCGCAGGCCTCGGGCTCGTACACAGCTGAGCAAGAATCCGCTCTACAGGATGCAACAGCTAGCTCAAGTGCGCAAGCACAGGTTCAAGAAGATACGAGATCGCAAGAAAGCACGCTCAATAATAGGCAAGAGACATGCGCGTCTGCCGCGACTCAACAAAATAGTCATGTCGTCGATATCTCTTTAGTGCAAATCTCGAATCCGCATGCGGTGCAAGTCGTGGATGATGTGAAGACAGCGCCGGTTGCGCTTATCGGCCCCTTAATCGAGTCGCATCCGCGCTTTCACCAACGCGTTAATGCCGGCTTTATGCAAGTCATTCATCCGCACGAAATTGCTTTACGTGTATATGAGCGTGGTGCGGGTGAGACCTTGGCTTGTGGCACCGGTGCTTGTGCCGCGGTCGTGGCTGGGATTCGCCGAGGCCTTTTACAAAGTCCTGTTTTAGTGCATACCCACGGTGGTGATTTACAGATTGCGTATAATGGAGAGCAATTACAGATGACGGGGCCTGCAACCACCGTCTTTCAAGGTCAAATTGATATTGACGCTTTAGTTCAATCGATTCCTACACAGGTATTAAAGAATGAGTAAAAAGACATTAACGGCGGATCAAGTCGCCGAATTTCTAATTGAGCACCCTGACTTTTTTAGGCAGCATGGGGATGTGTTTGCACAATTGCAAGTACCGCATCCGCACGCGGAAAATACCTTGTCTTTGCTAGAGCGCCAAGTGCAAGTGATGCGTCAGCGCGAGAAGCAGCTGCAGTGGCAATTATCGGAATTGCTTTACTGCGCAGATGAAAATAAAGAGATTAATGATACGGTGACGCATTGGTGTGCCAATTTATTAAGCGTTGAAGATGCCCAGCAGATTCCTAGCGAGATTGTCACTAGTTTGCAGACTGCCTTCCCTGATTTGGAAGTGGCTTTACGGGTGTGGAATGTGGCGCAACTGGCTGAGAGTCCCTTGCAGACACAATCTGAAGCCTTACTCACCTATGTGCAAGCCTTGGATAAGCCCTATTGTGGCAACAAACTTGAAGAAAGCTTGGCGGAGTGTTTCACCAAGACACCAGGCTCTATTGCGGTAGTGCCGTTGCGACAAGACGAGATTACGCTTGGTGTCTTGTTGTTCGCTAGTGAGAATCCTGAACACTTCCATGAGAGTATGGGGTTGGTTTTCTTATCGACGCTTGGTCAGTTGGCGGGAGCGGCGCTTAGTCGCTTGCAATAGGGTTAAAGCAATGAGTGAAGCGCGCGATTATATCCACCAGTGGTTAGAACAATTGCGCACTGAACGCCGCTATTCAGCGCATACGATTAGTGCTTATGCACATGATATGCAACATCTGCGTGAGCTCTATCCTGAGCAGGCACTAGAACATGTCAGCAATGTGCAGATACGCATGGCCATAGCGCGCTTACATGCGCAAGATTTTTCACCGCGCTCTCTAGCCCGTATTCTATCGACCTGGCGTAACTTCTATAAATGGTTGGCGTCTCAGCTTGACTTGCCAGTCAATCCTGCACAGGATGTGCGTTCGCCCAAGGTGCCGCGCTCCTTACCTAAGGCCTTATCTACCGATCAAACCATGGCCTTATTGGATAATTCGCAGCAGGTGAGTGATGGCGGTGCAATTGCCTTACGCGATCAGGCAATGTTTGAGTTGCTCTACTCAAGCGGCTTGCGCTTATCCGAACTGGTAGGCTTAGATGTGTCTTATCGTAAAGAAGACGACTATGTCTCGCAAGGCTGGTTGAATATGGCGGAGATGGAGCTGACCGTGGTGGGTAAGGGTGGTAAGACAAGAATTGCGCCCTTAGGCGATAAGGCAGCGCAGGCCATCCAAGCCTGGTTGCTTAAGCGCCATTTGTTGCTTAAACCAGGTACGGATATGGATAGTCAGCAAGCCTTATTTCTAGGTGAGCGTGGAGGACGCATCAGCCCTCGGGTGGTGCAACTACAATAAAAAAAAATGGGCCAAAAAACCAATGTGCCTGCGCAATTACATCCGCATGTCTTACGCCATAGTTTTGCCAGTCACTT
>CAZIKJ010000221.1:0-2324 GCA_964539685.1 uncultured Pelistega sp. | reverse complement strand
CCTTAATTCCAGCCATTTGCTTTCCTTGGAGATTACTAACAAAAGCATGCCTAGTTATTACTTACTAAGCATGCTCCACGAGTCTTAGAAAGAACTGTTCTTCTTGAACGCAACCAACACGTCTTTAAGTGTTGCTTCGTCTTCTTTAGAAAGCTCTTTAGTATCCTCGATGCGACCTACCAAGTCGGCGTGCTTATGTTTGAGCTCGTCTTTAAAGGCTTTTTCGAATGCTAGGATATTTTCTACACCTACGTCATCCAAGTAACCATTATTCACTGCGTAAAGTGAAACACCGAGTTCCCAAACTTGTTGTGGCTCGTATTGAGGTTGTTTTAGCAACTCAACAACGCGCTTACCACGCTCTAACTGACGGCGTGTTGCATCATCAAGGTCAGAAGCGAACTGGGCAAACGCTGCCAATTCACGATACTGGGCCAAGTCGGTACGGATACCGCCTGATAGCTTTTTAACAATTTTAGTTTGTGCTGCACCACCCACACGAGAAACTGAGATACCCGCGTTAATCGCTGGACGCACACCGGCGTTAAATAAGTCAGATTCTAGGAAGATTTGACCGTCAGTAATCGAAATTACGTTGGTTGGAACGAAAGCAGAAACGTCACCGGCTTGTGTTTCAATAATCGGCAATGCGGTCAATGAACCTGTTTTACCTTTTACTTCACCATTGGTGAATTTCTCTACATACTCTGGGTTTACACGAGCAGCGCGCTCTAGTAAGCGAGAGTGTAGATAGAATACGTCACCTGGGTAAGCTTCACGGCCTGGTGGACGACGAAGCAATAGTGATACCTGACGGTATGCCCAAGCTTGTTTTGTTAAGTCATCATAAACGATGAGAGCGTCTTCACCGCGATCGCGGAAGTATTCGCCCATTGTACAACCAGCATATGGTGCTAGGTATTGCATCGCTGCTGAGTCTGAAGCGGCAGCCGCTACAACGATAGTGTACTCAAGTGCACCATGCTCTTCTAATTTACGTACAACGTTGTTGATGGTAGAAGCTTTCTGACCAACCGCAACGTAGATGCACTTAACACCCTTGCCTTTTTGGTTGATGATCGCATCTACTGCAACCGCTGTTTTACCTGTTTGACGGTCACCAATAATCAACTCACGTTGACCACGACCGATTGGTACCATTGAGTCAATCGATTTAATACCTGTTTGAAGAGGTTGAGAAACTGATTGACGGGCAATAACGCCTGGTGCCACTTTTTCAATAATGTCTGTTAATTTTGCATTAACTGGACCTTTACCATCAATAGGTTGGCCTAGGGTGTTCACGACACGACCTAAAAGCTCTGGACCTACGGGTACTTCTAGAATGCGACCTGTTGTTTTAACAGCATCACCTTCAGAAACGCCGGTGTAATCACCTAGAATAACCGCACCAACTGAGTCACGCTCTAAGTTAAGAGCTAGACCAAACACGTTGTTTGGAAATTCGAGCATTTCGCCTTGCATCACATCGGATAAACCATGGATACGTGTAATACCGTCGGTTACTGACACTACAGTACCCTGTGTACGAACATCGGCAGAAGCACTCAAGCCTTCGATACGGCTTTTAAGCAATTCGCTGATTTCTGACGGATTGAGTTGCATATTCAGACTCCTGAAATCCTGTTAATCTGGCGCTTATGCAGCAACCAATGTATCGCGCAAGCGAGCCAATTGGGCCTGCACGGATGTATCTAATACCTGATCACCAACGGTGACACGAATTCCGCCGATAAGTGACTTATCAACGGTAACCTCGGGTTTAAGTTTAATACCAAACTTTTTCTCTAAACCCGCTACCAAATCTTGCACCTGCGCTTCAGAAAGTTCAAAAGCACTGTAAATATGCGCAATTGCAGAGCCATCATGGCGATTTTTTAAATCTTCAAATTGCTCTGCGATCTGGGGAAGTGCCACCACTCGATCGTTTTCTACCAAAAGATCAAGAAAGTTAGATGCGTCTGCAGGTAAAGCGCTTTTCACTAAACCTTGTAGGACACCTTTACGTTGTTCTTTGGTCAATCGTGGATCATTCATAACCTCTTGCACTTGCTCAAAAGAAGCAAGCTGCGCAAGTTCATTCAAAGCAGTTGACCACTGCGCAACGCTACTCTTATTAAGAGCGGCGGCAAACAGCGCTTCTGCATATGGACGAGCAATTGTAGATAATTCTGCCATGATGATCCCGATTAAAGCTGTGCTTTAAGTTGATTTAACAACTCAGCATGGGTTTTCGTATCGACTTCGCGCTGAAGAATTTGTTCTGCACCTTTGACAGCTAAAGCTGCCACATCATCGCGCAG
>CAZIKJ010000220.1:0-1786 GCA_964539685.1 uncultured Pelistega sp. | reverse complement strand
TACCACCGCCGCCACCAATACTCTGAGCGAGAATGGCAGCTGAAGAATCACCACTACTGATGAGACTATTCTGATTATCTACCTCGACTCTACCACCATGCCCGCCGCCGCCAGCAGCACCGCCAATTGACACACTGGGCAGTAAGACACCAACACTGCCAGCTCTTCCGCCTAGGCCACCGCCACCGCCAATACTTTGCGCAACAATAACCGCAGAGGAATTGCCTTGCGTACTCATAAATCCATGATTATTTACCCGAACTTCACCGCCGTTACCACCAGCTCCCGCCCTACCGCCAATTGCCACAAAGCCAAAACTAGAGCCACCCGCACCACCGCCACCGCCAATACTCTGGGCTAATACCGCAGAGGCATTATTGCCTTTAGACGTCACATAATTATTATTGTTAATAATGACTTGAGCGGCTGATGCTTTATCATTGTCTGAGGTATGATCTACCCCACCTAAGCTATAGATATCATCGTTGTTTTTTCTCCTAACATCAGCCTGAGTAACTTCACCACGGGTTCCACCAATACTTTGCGCCAGAATCACATGGGCGTCATTAGCGCTCGTTTCTAAAGTACCATTCGAGCTAATCTGAACATTGCCCCCTATACCGGCACGGCCACCAGCGCCACCATGACCAAAAGTTGCTGAGCCACCATCACCCGCAGACCCTCCTGAACTCTCGGCATAAATCGCATTCGATTCTTGCCCCCTGGTTTGGATATGCGCCAAACTTTGAATCGTAATATCCCCACCCCTACCACCTTGAGCACCATTGCCCGCTGTGATAATTCCATCAGTTCCTCGACTACCACCACCACCTGCAGAATAAGCATGTATCCCATCACTGTTAACACCTGCTGTCTGAATATCCGTAAATTCATCCAGAGTAACAGAAATATTTCCCCCTGCTCCACCTTCACCGCGCAGATGTTGAGGGGTCTTATCGCTACCATCCCCAGGACCACCACCCACACCACCACGACTACGTAAAACCAGAGCGCTACTATGGGCTCCCTTCGTTTCTACATCCATATGCTTAAGCGTCAAACTAAGGTCACCGCCCTTACCACCACTCGTTGCTTTGGACTCTTTACCAACAGATCCTTTCCTAGAGTCACCCCCTCTACCGCCCGCACTCGCCATATCGATTGCCGCAACAGAGGAACCCTGGGTAAGCATCTGACTACTTTTCCCTTGCTGCCCTAGAATGACGGTTTGAGAACCGCCCACACCCGCCTCTCCGGCATAATGACGCTTAGCCGTAATTGCATGGTCAACAGAACCCCCATTGCCGCCATTACTCACAATTTTTATAAGACCCGCAGTAGAGGATTGCAAATCCAACTGCCCTTGTAAGTCAAGTGTGACATTACCCGCATTCCCTGCTTTGGATCCATCATCAAGACTCGTTATGCCTTCTTGCATACCTTGTACGCCATTGCCACCACTGGTATTGATGTCAATAACTTCTCTTGTTACACCTAGGCTTGAGTTCATGGGCTGACGGTTAGCGACGAGACTACTTTGTGTCGCTTGTTTGATATGCACGGTTCCACCCGAACCTCCAGGAATACGATCACTATCCATAGAGTATCCTGCCGCATTTCCGCCTTGCGCATTGATCAATATACCTTGACCCGCTGAACTTAGGTTCACCTTATGTTGCAATGAAAGTTCAACACTACCCGCATTGCCTCCGCGTCCACCATGCTTTCTTACGTTATCAGTCTTTGGCGCCCCATGCCCCCCTTTGGTATTGATAGTAATCGCTGG
>CAZIKJ010000219.1:0-7924 GCA_964539685.1 uncultured Pelistega sp. | reverse complement strand
CTTATATTGAGTCATTGAGTTTTGCTGATGCCCTGAAATTGTGATTAGTAACAGTGGTGTCATATTCAGAACGTAAAATACTAAAGATTGATACGCGCGTAGTGCTTCGTGCTGGTGCGTACGATGTAATTTACGGAGTTTTTATGTATTTATTTATGGTGCTGATTTTTATCGCAGCACATTTATGCGCCGCCGCACTTATGCCGCGCATATCAAGAGCGCTAATTGCTGTGCTTGGCGCAAGTTCTTCCTCAATAATGCAACGCAAGATTAAGCGATGAATGGCTGTATAAGCCGTTATATTTAGTGTAGACAAGTGATGCGTGATCTAAGCCAAAATCCACAAGCTGATATGCCGGTAACATCTGAGTTTGGCATGGACTCCACTATTGATATTGAGCGCCCATCCTCACAACATGAGCGTGGTTTATTGAACAATTTATTAAAGCGTCATACCGCTCAGATGGCGACTGCTCAGTCCTCTACTGATAGTCCTGCCCTTATCGAGAGCCAAGTGATTCAGCTACATGCTCAGCTTGTTGCCCGTCATGACGGGGGCACTTTTACGGCCAAAGCGAGTGATGGTCAAGAGTTGTTTCCTGTGAAAAAAGCCTTCAGCTGCCTGCATGAGGTACTAGTAGGTGACCATGTCCTAGTGTCTGGCTCTATTCGTGATGGCTTTTATGTGCTGGCGATTATTGAGCGACCGGCACAAGACTTAGGAACTGAACCTCAAGCAACAACGATATTGCAGCTTGGTGAGAATGTGAGGCTTAATGCTGGCCATCTCGCCATTGAGGCGCAGAGCCATCAACTGAGTGTACAGAATTTTCAAGTGATAGCACAGCAGTACCACGTGAATAGCACTCAGGTAAGCTATCGTGGCCAAACCATGCAGTATTACGCCGCGCAGTTGGATGAGAATTATGCTAATGCCAAGCGCTTTGTGGCAGGTAGTGATACTGTTCATGCCTTGAATTTTGAATATATAGCTGAACAAACCGCACGTATTCATGGTCTTAATACATTTATCAATGGTGAAAAGTTATTGAAATCCGACGGTCAACTAATGATGGTTGGCTAATCTAAGTTCTTAAGAATATATACATAATAAGGGAGAGTATTGTGTTTGCAAATTGTCAGTTAAGTGGTATGGATTTGGGTTTTCCTGATTGCTGTAAAACACCAATACCGCCTATTCCTTATCCAAATATGGCAATGGGTCCAGTGACCATTCCGATTCCATTTAATATTTTATTGAAATGCGTGCCTCAGCATAATCTGATGTCGTTTCGTCCGATCACCTTGGGTGATACAGCAGGGATCGGTCTAGGTTTGGTTTCACAGACCGTCATGGCTCAGCAACGTCATTTAACAGGTGCTTTTACCTATATTATCCGTGGTACGCCAGCGACTCGGGTGACTAGCTTAGGACCAGCAAATTTAATTAATTGTCCATTGTCAGTACGTATCGTTCCCAGCCAATTTACTGAGTTGGTCTTGGCTGCATAATTAACTCAGCTTTGCAGTTACTAAGTAGAGAGTTCGTAAAAATACAAAACAATTACAAACGATTTCAAACCAAGCCCTTTAGAGACGTATTGATAATAAGAATAATTAAAATCATACGCATGTTTGAAAAAAGCGACATCTCTTCACTTTTCCTCCCGGAAATCGAACCAGTATGGTGCATTTCACCTAGTGTTTTCCCTAGGTGAAATGCCTTGGCGCCTTCTTTAGAATGAATCTATAGTGCGAAGAAATGTAATATCTGTATAATTTACGGTGCACTTGCCTTTAAAAAATCAAGCTATCTAAAATAGATTGAAACAAATTTGGAGTTCTTATGGAACAATTTAATCAAATAATTGGTCAAATCAGCGATTTCGTCTGGGGACCATATATGCTGACCTTCTTGGTTGGAACAGGCGTATATTTATCATTACGCCTATTTTTTTTACAGTTTACTATGCTACCGTTTGCTTTAAAACAAGCGTTTATGCCGCATAAGAAACATGGTAAAAAGTCTGATGGTAGCGATCATGAGGGCGACATCTCACAATTCGGCGCCTTGATGACTGCTCTATCTGCAACGATTGGTACTGGTAATATTGCTGGTGTTGCGACCGCTGTAGTATTAGGTGGTCCAGGCGCTGTGTTCTGGATGTGGATTACTGCTATTTTCGGTATGGCAACTAAATATGCCGAGGCGATTTTAGCGGTGAAATACCGTGTCAAGAACGAGCGTGGTGAGATGTCAGGTGGTCCTATGTACTACCTAGAGCATGGCTGCAAAATGAAGTGGTTGGCAATTGCCTTCGCTCTATTCGGTTCGATTGCCGCTTTTGGTATCGGCTCATCAGTACAATCTAACTCAGTGGCCTTGTCAGTGCAATCTAGCTTAGGTATTGAACCTTGGATTACTGGTGTGGTGCTAACGGTGTTTACTGGCTTAGTGATTCTTGGCGGTATTAAGAGTATTGCTCGTGCCTCATCGGTGATCGTTCCTGTGATGGCGATTGTGTATGTTTTAGGCGGCCTAGTGATTATTTTCACAAACCTAGATAAGTTATGGCCTGCTGTCTCTCTTATTTTCAACGACGCCTTTACCGGTCAAGCCGTTGCTGGCGGTGCGATTGGTGCGGTAATTCGCTACGGTGTGGCTCGTGGCGTGTTCTCGAACGAAGCGGGTATGGGTTCTGCGCCGATTGCGGCAGCAGCAGCCAAAACTGACCACCCAGGTCGTCAAGCCTTGATTTCAATGACAGGTACATTCTTAGACACTATTATCGTGTGCTCGATTACCGGTATTGTGTTGGTGATAGGTGATATGTATATGGGTGGTGAGCGTGGTGCTGCACTGACTGTACAGACCTTTAACTTGCTCTTACCAGGTTTTGGTGGTTTTATCGTGACCTTTGGTTTGATTTTCTTTGCTTACTCAACCATTCTGGGTTGGTGCTATTACGGTGAGAAGTGTGCAACGTACTTGCTAGGTGAGAAAGCGGTTATGCCGTATCGTGTTATTTATATCATCACCGTGATGTTAGGTACAATTGCGACACTTGACCTTGTGTGGAGTTTAGCTGACGTGTTTAACGGCTTGATGGCCATACCTAACTTGATTGGCTTAGTATTACTCGCAGGTGTTGTGGTTAAAGAAACTAAAGACTTTAAAGCACGCCGTGCTTCTGGTGAGCTGCCATAATTAAGCGAACAGGGCTATTCACTTGAGCTCAAGAGCCTCTCGCTGGAAAGTGCATGCAATCCTCCCAAAGGCTTGCATACCGACTCAGACGAGAGGGTAAAGCTTAAGTGCTTAAGCACCATCCTTAAAAGGCAATCTGTCTAATGCAGATTGCCTTTTTCAATGCGCAAGTCAGAATTATCTACGTGTGGATATAACCATGCCTTTTACTATGGATAAATCAGGTGTTCATGTTTGTGACCGCTTTTAACATCAATGATGGGCTTATTTCTCGAAACTGTGTTTAGTATGTGCTCTTATGCTTAGTGCGATAGTTTTATTTTTAGTCACTCTCATCCTAGTGATTTGGCAACCTCGTGGCTTAGGCATTGGGATCAGTGCAAGTGCGGGTGCTTTACTCGCTTTACTATTGGGTATTGTTCAATGGCAAGATATCCCAGTTGTCTGGCAGATTGTTTGGAATGCTACCTTAGCACTTATCGCTATTATTTTGATTAGCTTAATCCTTGATGAATCTGGGTTCTTTCATTGGATAGCACTGCATGTCAGCCGTTGGGGACGAGGCAAGGGTAGTTTGCTATTCGTTTATATTATATTTTTTGGTGCCATAGCATCGGCATTTTTTGCTAACGATGGAGCTGTGCTGATTTTAACGCCCATCGTTATTGCTATTCTGCGTGCGCTGCGCCTAAGCCCAGCGACGACCTTAGCCTTTATAATGGCGGCTGGTTTTATTGTCGATACGGCCAGCCTCCCCTTAGTGATTTCTAACTTAGTGAATATTATTTCAGCTGACTTTTTTGCTTTAAACTTCATACGTTATGCGCAAGTGATGGTGCCTGTTAATTTTGTGGCGATCCTTAGCTCACTTATTGTGCTATATCTCTTTTATCGACAAGATATCCCCGCTAGCTACGAGCTTGACAGCTTAATCGAACCGAAACAGGTGATTGTCGATAAGCGCACCTTTGTAGCTGGTTGGATTGTATTGGCTTTACTCTTGCTTGGATTTTTCATATTAGAGCCTCAAGGTGTGCCGATTAGTGCCATTGCGGGTGTAGGTGCCCTGAGCTTACTGCTTATTGCATCGCTCAGTCCAAGAATCAAATTACGTCCAATCTTACGGGGCGCGCCATGGCAAATCGTGATTTTTTCACTGGCCATGTACCTGGTGGTTTATGGTTTGAAGAATGCAGGCGCCACTGATTATTTAGCAAAAGTCTTAGCCGCTTTGGCACAAGAAGGCTTAATGATAGCGACCGTAGGAACAGGTCTACTATCTGCCTTTTTGTCTTCCATTATGAATAATTTACCCACCGTGTTGATTCAGGCGATCGCTATTGATGGCGCACAGACCGAAGGAATGATTCGCGAGGCGATGGTTTTTGCGAATGTGATAGGTAGTGATTTAGGGCCGAAGATTACCCCAATTGGTTCCCTTGCTACCTTGCTTTGGTTGCATGTTCTGGCGCAGAAAGATATCCGTATCACTTGGGGCTATTACTTTAAGGTTGGTATTGTGCTGACACTCCCTGTCTTGCTCTCGACCTTGCTAGCCTTAGCGCTTTGGCTGCCATGTGTGTCGTAAGAGTTAAGCCTTACCGTGTCCTGGCCGTCTGGGGATTAAATCTTGTCTTGCTATGGGTGTCGTAACTTAACACAGGTCGTAAGATGGCGAGTCACACTTAGTTAGTCTCAGACTGAGCTGGGCATATTAGGTTTGTCGATAGCTCAAGCGCGCATCTTGTACCATTAGAAATAATACATGCCCTTAGCTAAGACCACAATCGCAATCATGTGCAGGAAAATACTCAGATGAATTCGGGCTGAGATACGACCATTCAGGCGCTTTTTCTTACGCAATACCATGGCTGTGATGAAGTGAGCAAAGATACTGATAGCCAGCAGAATCTTGAGCGTTAATAAGGCCCCAAAACTACTGGCGAAGGGCTGGGCTAATGCGCCGCGATGTTGCCAAGCCAGTAAAATCCCAAAGGTATACAGCAGAATAATCACCGTCGGCATAATCTTGACCGCACGATTACCGAACTCCGTCTCTACCACGCGCATCATCTCCTTCGGCACTTTATGACGAATGCCGCTTAACATCACGACCTCAACAAATACCGTGCCGATAAAGGCAATTGCCAAGAGTAGATGGAAGATAAGAAGAATAGGGTAGCTCATAGGAACTCAATCAAGACAAGAAGGTAGAAATTAGTATGTCAGCGTAGCAATTTTATCGACCCTGGATTCATCAATATCAGGAGGATAAGTATGTAGAAAAAAGGCGCTACTTAATCCTATTATCCACTGAAATCATGGCATAAGAACGAAAGACCCTAAATGACGAATGCCAATTAGGGTCTTAGCGTGGAAGTATACGCACGCTATATCAATCTTATGTCGAGTGTTAATAAAGCGCTGCATACACTGTAGCGAGAGAAGTAGCGACGGCTTATTGCGTTATCATACTTGTCAGGTTTAACTAAGCGGGCGCACCGTAAGAATCTGCTCACTATGACCGAATGGCCCATGTACATCATGTAAGATACTACTGGTTAAACCAATACCTGACGAACCATACTGCTGCGTTGTTTCTAGGCCTAGCCAGCGCCCTTGTGGAATTCTATGTAGATGGATCTGTAAATCTAAATTAGGGTAGCCCCAACTGCGGTCACTACCACGACGCGGTACGATACCATTGGCCGTATCAATCAGACCGATAATATGCACGAAATCACTGGTTTCTTGACCTTCAACCATCTCAATGGGGGTATTCAGCCAGACGATTCCCTTACCAGCGCGACGATCAGGATGTGCTTTAACTTGCAGAGAGGCAATATAGCCGCCTGGCCAGTGTTTCATGCCTACCCAATCGGGCAACTCCGCAGGATGTCCAATATTCTGGTCTTCAATACCCGCAATAAAGTCGGTGTCATGCTTTAGAATTCGCCAAGCACGTGCTTCAATGCAAGGACGGCCATTCGAGGCCATAATGGACTCTACTAACTCAATAGTCTTGCCTGGTCGTATCACACGTGTTGTGATGGTGAATTCACCAAAGTGAATCATACCCAGAATATCCAAGCTAATTCGACCCCACTGCATCTCAGGCCGTGGATTGAATTGCTCAAGTTCAGCGGTAATAACTCCGGTGGCCACAGCCATATGCTGCTCAGCCTCACTCCATGCGCCTTGTGAATGAATCGTAGAGCGATAGCTGGCGGTGACAGAGGCGTCGTCATTCACTTGACGATGGAGAAATTGGTAATAGGCGTTCATAAGTTTACGTTAACGTCAAATAGTCGATAAGCATTCACTTTAGCGAAAAGTCGTAATTTTGCAAACTAGGGTTACTGCGTAGAGTAGAAGAAGCTTGACGCAATGCAGTAAAGTCACTAAGCTGAAAAAACAGATGAACGAATACTTCTAATCCCTTGCTGTCATTCATGGCAGGAGCCTGAGGCAGAGAGTTGCGGTAAGCGCTCTTGCACATCTACTTATACACTAATTTTTTCCTTAACACGATCTTGCCAAGATGAAAGCGCCTAAAGTAGTACCTCTTTGGTTTTTAGCCATCTTAACCTTAAGTGGTACCTTGGCGATTCATATTTTTGTCCCTGTCTTGCCTTTGGTCGCCCGTGATTTTCAAGTGAATTTACAAGCGGTACAGTTGACCATTAGCATCTACGTGATTGGTCTAGCGATAGGGCAGCTGTTGTATGGTCCACTTGCCGATAGTATTGGGCGTCGTCCTGTGTTGCTATTAGGCTTATTGATTTATACCTTGGCAAGTATCGGTGCTATGCTCGCCCCTTCGATTGATATCCTAGTAATAATGCGATTTTTTCAGGCCTTAGGGGGATGTAGTGGTTTACTCTTAAGCCGAGCGATTATTCAGGATACGACGACAGGGAGCGAAACCACCAAAAAACTCTCCATGCTGAATATGTTGGTGATATTAGGACCGAGCCTGGCGCCCTTGATCGGCGGCATATTGGCAGAGCTTTCGGGTTGGCGCAGTATTTTTACCGTCTTATCGGCTTTGGGACTTTTGAACCTGGTATTGATTCTGCGCTATGTCCAGAAGAAAGAACGTAAAAAGGACAAGGTCGCTGCGAGTTCGGTGGTGCAAAATTACAAAAAACTGATTAGCTCACCCCAATTTCTTCTCTACACCATTGGTGGTGGTTTTTCGACGACGGCGGTCTATGCCTTCTTGGGCGTAGTAGCGTATGTTTTTGTCAATCGCTTAAATCATTCCGTGCAGGATGTGAGCTTAGCCCTTATCTTAGTGATGCTAGGCGTTTGGTGCGGGTGTGTTGCAGCAAGTCGAATGGTGGATAGAATTAGTATTGAGCAGATGATTTTTATCGGCAGCTTAATGAGTTTTGCGAGTGCTGCTGTTTTGCTACTTTGTGTATTGATTGATTATGTGACTGCCTTCAGCCTCATTATTCCTGTGATGGTGTATTGTTTCGGTGCGGGAATTACCTCACCCGCGGCATTATCTAAAGCCTTAAGTATTAATCCACTGGTAGCAGGTTCTGCCTCTGGCATTTACGGCTTTACACAGATGTTAGTCGGCGCCTTATGTACAAGCTTAGCGGGCTTAGGTGGAGACCCAACCCTAGCTGCTGCCGTGGTCCTTATAGCGGCTTGCTTAATTGCACAAGTTTCTTTTAAGGTGGCGAAGGCCGCACAGCGATAAGG
>CAZIKJ010000218.1:0-6044 GCA_964539685.1 uncultured Pelistega sp. | reverse complement strand
CTGATTAGGCTCCAGTAATCCATTTAATATAATTTGGTAAAACTGTTGGAAAGCTTCACCAACGTTGAGACCTGCTCTAGTGATAAGAGCCCTCTCTCTATTTTTAGTAAGTACTGCTTTGTAGACATGGAGAAAAACTACTTCTTTTGTGGGCGCAATTTGGTAGAACCGTCTTATGGAGCACTTTAATCGGTTTGCCATTTCTTCTATGGTTAAATTAGGTGCACTAATAGTGAAAAATAAAGAGCCGCATCGTCACATAACGCGGCCATATTGTAGTTTGGGTTTGACATACAACGGTTTCATTGAATATTGTTAAATGAATTTCCTCTCCGTATGCCTGCTCTTAGATAAGCCATTTTCAAGCTGTTTACGCATGGCTAAGTAGCTTATGACAAAGTCAGTCTTAGTGAAAATAAGGCGCCTTATGATGATTACCGCGAGTGAGCGAGCGTAAATATCGCTCTACTCACCTGCGTTATTCATTAAGCTGATACAGGCTTGATCTCTATCCGTAATGTCTGCTGATGGTGATTCTTCTTGGTGCGATGACCTGTAGTAATCACCAGGTCGCCTTCTACAATCGCATAGATATCAAGTTCGCAGGCTTTGGCCTTGATGAGTCCACCGGTATAGGTTTCAACTTTCTTACGACCATGTTTGTCGAAGTAAAGCTTCTCCGTGCCGTCACCCGCGGGTAGGCTCGAGCCAAACTGATACAGTAAATCGACCATGAAAGGTACGATACCGCGTTGTTGACAGCGAATTTTGGCGTGTTGACTTAATTGCATAGCGTTCTCCTTTAGGTTTAGATTTATTTGTCTTGCAGCAATTTGTTAGCTGGCTAAGACTTGATGATTTCATTATGGAGAACGAGGGTGCATTTGTCGTTAATGGCAAGCTTGCAAGTGGCTGTCTAGTGGCGTTATACGTTATACGGGCTGAAATACTGAGGCCTTTTCCTTATTGCGCCTCAGTTTATGAGTACATCGCAGGTACGTGTGTGAGTGCCTCGAAGGTACTGGCGGCAACATAGCTGACTTAGTGCATTACGCAACACGCACGGGCACAACGCCCCGCAAGGCATTGACCACAATAATTTGTTCGGCCTTCAGGACTTGCTCTCGCTGAATATGGCATTCATGCACGACTACTTTACCAGCTAGCGTGTTCTCAGCAGTCGCCACGCTCTCTGCATCATATCCAGGTGTATAAGTAGTAAGCCATTGTTCGGGGTTTCGTAATACGTCTGCTCGCATTACGCTCTGTAGAATATCGAGATCTAAACTGGGGGTTAGCCACTGGCCTTGGCTATACATAAAGACACTGCTGCGTGCGCCCTCTAATAGGATGTCGTCTTGATTAAAGCAAAGTGTATCGAATGCGCCATGGGCGATGGCTTTATGCATTTGCGTATCATAGAACTGACGGTGGGTGGTTTTATAGCGGCGCAAGAAGTCTTGACTGGGGAGTGCGCTGTCTGCGAGTAATACAGTTTGTTCACCATGGGCAGCGCTTGCCTTCAGTGGCTCAAGGACGGCCGCTTGTATGCTCAGTGTGCCATCTCCCTGCAGACTCACCTTGAGGCGGTAAGTTTGTGTCGGACTTGTCAATTCGGCTCGGGTGTCTTTTGCAAGTTGCGCAATGTATGCCTGTATCGTTGCACGTGTGTGCTCGAGACTAAAGTTGAAGTCTAAATCATTGGCAGATCGTTGTAGGCGCTGAATATGTAGTTCTAGTAAGCGGCATTGGCCAAGGCTTTCTTCAATATCAACGCGCATGGTTTCGAATAAGCTAAAGTCCAAGGGGAGTTTGCGCATAAAGCGCGCCTTCCAATGGCATTCTTCATATTCAAGTGCGGGGTCGCTATCATATACAATGCCCGAGCCGACACCCATTACACCTGTAAATTGGTGTGGAGCGAGTGTATTAAGAGAACTCTTGTCTACGCGCTCCTGCTGTTCTGTGCAGTCTTGCATAGGTGGCTCTGTCTTGATACGCTTATGCGGTTCTTCACCCACACACTCACGCATCTGGAGCGTGCGAATCACCACGTTTAACTTACCGTAAAAACCCAATCCGCCAGCACAAGGCTCCAGAAAGCCAATACTGCCGGTATAGAGGCCACGTGGGCGGGCTTCATACTGATCAATCAGCTGCATACTCCGCTTCTTCGGTGCGCCGGTAATCGAGCCACAGGGAAAAAGAGCCTGTAAGATGTCTTCCACCTGCGTCTCAGGTTTAGCCATCGCTTGTATCGGCGTGGTCATCTGTAGTACTGAGCCGAAGTTGCTGACCTTAAAGAGTTCAGGAACGTGCACACCATTGGGCACGGCAATCTTGCTTAAATCATTGCGCAGCAAATCGACAATCATCACATTCTCGGCGCGATTTTTAGGGTCAGCACGCAAAGCCGCGGCACGTTCTTCATTGCGCCCATCATCCGCAGTGGGTACTGTGCCCTTCATAGGCTCTGTATGGATCGTCCCATCCTGACGAATGTCGAGGAATAACTCGGGAGAGAAACTGAGTGTCCACTGTGAAGCGGGGCTGAGGTTCCGCGCATGCGATGCGGTGAGTGTCTCTAAGCTTGTGTGTGTGCCAGAAGGAGTTGGTTTATTAGCGCTGCTTAGTTCTTCAGGCGGGGTGAGTACATCAGGCAAGTGGGCAAGCGTTCCATAGGGGACGCGTTGACGGTCGCGGATTTTCTGATAAAGCTT
Source organism: uncultured Pelistega sp. (assembly GCA_964539685.1). Classification (GTDB taxonomy): domain Bacteria; phylum Pseudomonadota; class Gammaproteobacteria; order Burkholderiales; family Burkholderiaceae_B; genus Taylorella. The sequence goes on along the minus strand of CAZIKJ010000218.1, from coordinate 3,324 downwards.
GAAGGGTGAGCCATAAGCTTGAAATCTCAATTCTGTGGTGTAATTGATTTGGTACATCTCACCGGCGGCAATATCTTCACGAATCTGCTCGATGCTGCGCTCATAGCTTTGTTTATCTTGCGCAAGCTGAATGTATGCCAATCCAGCGGGTGCATCGTTGTCTGTCTGCTGTGTTAACCAGGCCTGAGTCGCCGCCTCACTAGGCAATTCGGTTTTCTGTGCAAACCAATATATCCGTAACGAGTTTTCAAGCACCGAAGAGGGGTTTTGTGGCGTGTGTTCTAAATACTGAATACGGCCATTATTAGGCACATGTTCTGTCGTCAGCTCGGTGCCTTTTTGAGGGGTATTCGCTACCTCAATCACGGTGTCTTTTGACGCAGCGGCTCTTAACTCATTAGCAGAGCCTTTTCCCTCAGAATTCCCTAAGCCCATCAGCTCGCGGCCCCAGTCATAAGGCGCCCAGATCACCGCATGCCATTGCTTGGCCCATTTTTCTTGCAGCTTAAGCTGCAACCCCCCCAGCTCATCCACGTGGTACGTGTCAATCTGCACCAAGTGCTCATAGAGCTGAGCCTTGCGTTGGGTCGCATCATCAAGGAGAACGAAGTAAGGGCTTTGCATACCGATATCACGCAGTTGAAAAGGGCATTATATCCTGTCTTAGCGCTGACTTTGTGTGCTTTTTAAGCCCAACTCTTGCATTCAATGGCTATGCTGAATTATTATAGATATCAAGTTTCAAACATAGTTTTAGGCCATTGGCTTTTTTATAAACCCGACTTTCCTTGCGAGACTTTTATGTTAAAACCAATCGCCTCATTAAGCTTAGCGCTTTCCCTCAGTTTTGCTAGTGCTATGGCTCAAGCCAGTAACTTTGAAGCGATTCAACGGCAAGCCATTCAAGGGGATAAGGATGCACAATATCAGCTCTCTGAACTGTATTTTGACGGGAAGGGGGTGGATGCGGATATTGAGCAGGCAATTAACTGGGCAAGGAAGGCGGCGGAACAAGGTCAGCTTGATGCACAACTGAGTTTGGCTATGCTTTATCATATGAGTGACCTAGTCCATAAGGACATGAAAAAGACTTTGCAGTGGTATGCACGTGCTATGGCTCAAGGCAGCACCGATGCCATGATCAATGTGGGTGCTATCTTCAATTGGGGCGAGAGCATGGGGGTGAAGCAAAGCTTTTCAAAAGCCGCTTATTTTTATAAAAAGGCCGCGGACTTAGGCGATCCGTATGGGATGTATTATTTAGGTACACTCTATGATACTTACAGAGAGGATCCCCCCATTAGGAACTTGGAGAAATCGCGGGAGTATCTACAGAAGGCCGCTGATTTAGGCTTAGAAGATGCACAGCATGATCTGTTTTTTCTCGTCTATGACCTGACGGCCGATAACTTGGCCACTGATGAGGATGCCTATTTCTGGTTTGAGGTTTTGCGTCACCATGAGGACTACGATGCCCAGACGTATCAAGCCTTCGAGAAAGAGCTACAGGTGAACCCTGAGCAAAAGCAAGAAATTGCGTTAAAAGCTAAGACCTATTATGAGCAAGCGGCTGAGCGTTGGGAGGCGTATGAGGCAAGTCAGAAATTACGCCCCTAGTTTTGTTGGCGTAAATTGTTGTCGACATGATGTCGCTGAGAAAAAAGGCCTTGATTCAAGCTCAGGCTGAGAAGATATGGCGACGGCTTTTGTCAGAGAAGGTGAGCTTAGGACGAAATAATCGGGTTTTTACGCTTGAATCTCTTGCTTAAAGCGCCTATGATAAAAGTTCATCTTTCACGATTGATAGGAGGAAGTGGTTATGGGACATACGTATAAACAACTTGAAATTGTCGGTTCATCAACAACCAGCATGGAAGATGCCATTAGTTCGGCGATTGCTAAGGCACACGAGACGATTCGCAATATCCAATGGTTTGAAGTCATTGAGACGCGTGGTCATGTGGTGGATGGTAAGGTCGCCTATTGGCAAGTCACGATTAAATTGGGCTTTACTTTAGACTAAATAGTTGCATTAGCAAGATTGTTAAGGAACCTGCTTTAACGGTTCCTACTTCAGGGGTTCCTACTTTAACGCGATAGTTCAATATTCGAGTTGAGTAGGAACCTCTAACACGACACACTAACGACATCATATGAGGGTTTTAAGGTGGTAACACTGTCTACGCAAGATGGTAAGCAGATTTCTGCTTATCGCCAAGGTGAGGAACAGGCCATTGGTCTGGTCGTTCTGCAAGAGATTTTTGGGGTTAATAGTCATATCCGTAGTGTGGTCGAGCGCTTTGCCGCTGCAGGTTTCGATACCATTGCACCAGCGCTTTTTGACCGCGTAGAACCTGGAGTGGAGCTGGGCTATACACCTGAAGATATCCAGCGTGGCCTTGAATTGCGTGCTGGTGTTAGCACCGAACAGACCTTATTGGATATCCAGACCGCGATTGAGGCGCTGGGTGATAAGCCTATATGTATTGTGGGTTACTGCTGGGGTGGCACACTCGCATGGTTGAGCGCACATCATTTCCCTCAGCTGAAAGCGGCCTCCTGTTGGTATGGCGGTGGCATTGCGCAGCATAAGGATTTGCAAGCGAAGATACCGGTGCAGATGCATTTTGCCGAACAGGATCAATCAATTCCCTTAAGCGATGTGAAGGTTATCCGCGAGGCTCAGCCTAAGGCCGAGATGTATCTATACTCCGGTGTAGATCATGGCTTTGGTTGCGAGCAACGAGGGTCTTTTAATGAAAAAGCCTATGCCCTTGCTTATGAGCGTACCTTACAATTTTTTACGAGGTATCGCTAGGGCTTACTGAAGGGTTTTTGTTGTAGCCGAGACAAAGGCTGATAGAATGGTGTTCTATTATGAACATCACTTCACGAAATCCTATGTCGGCCCAATCATTTAACCTTGAGAATTCGCTTACTTATAGACTGCATTCCTTATCCAAGCTGATTGATAATCATGCGGATTATGCCGATATTCAACATGCGGATATTTCCTTTAGTGAAGGTCGCGTATTAGCGGTTATCGGCTTTTATCAAACACTTTCGGTCCTGCAATTAGCGAAAAAAGCCAACCTGGATAAAAGCCAGGGGAGTCGTGCGGTGGTTTCCTTAGTGAATAAGGGCCTCATTGAAAAACTACAGAATCAACACGATGCCAGAACCTCCTGTCTTCAGCGTTGGGTCACCCTGAAGTGTTTTTTGCAGATATCAAATAATTCTTGCTGATGCTCATCCATGCCAAGTAGTATGTTTTGCATTTTCTGTTGACCCGGCAATTCAAGTGCTACTTGGTACATCGTTTGA
>CAZIKJ010000217.1:0-14493 GCA_964539685.1 uncultured Pelistega sp. | reverse complement strand
TTGCTGGGCCCTTATAGCTAATCACTAGGGTCGCCCAAACAGGCTGGCCAGTCACGGGGCAGTTACTCTTTAAGAGTTCTGAAATTAGGGTTTCGTTACGCCATTCTGTTGGTTCACGGACCGCGAGCAAATCAATATTCGGCTCATACTCAGTGCATTCAATATCCAAGTCATCTAATAAGATGGCTTCTAGGGCAAGATTGGCCTTATCCGCGCATGTGGGCAATGGCCAGACTTGCTTGGGTGTGTTCTTGGCTAAGTTTGCCGTGGTATTAATAGGTGTGTCCGCAAATTCAACGGCGATATGTACGGGTGCTTTAACCGCATCGCTGAGGTCTCTCTGCATGATTTTAAGTAAATCAATCAGGTCAATACGCCACTGATTAAAGCTATTTAGGTAAAGCTTAAAGGACTTTGATTCAATAATATTCTTAGAGTCAGCGGGAATGGTGAAGCGTAGAATCGCTACTTCAGGCTTGCCTTTCACATTCAACCAAGACACTTCAAATGCACGCCATACATCCTCACCATACCAAGTTGGAGGCGGTTGAAGGCTGAGGTGCTGACGGCCTATGCTACGAGCAATAGGGAATAATAAACTGGCATCGTAGCTATCTGGATAGGCACTGGTTTGACCTAAGGGTGCATCAGCTAATTCATGGGGCTTTAATTTATTACTCATACGATTTACTCATCAGGGTTAATCGAAGGGAGGTACGAAGCAAATTCCGCAGGACTGTTATGATTATCTTGTGTTGACTGTGGCTCTCTACGTAATAGAATAACATTCTCTAGTACTGGCTCACTTTCTAAATCGTCAAATTGCTCTTGATCAAAAGCCTTATCACCTTGCTCATCGGCAATTCCTGTTGGTCGTAAATTCACAAAGTCAAATAAATTGCGATCCATTAGATGTGAAGGTGCTACGGTGCCAAGAGATTTAAAAATATTCCAGACTTTCTTGGGGCTTTCTTTTTCCCAAGCTTGCAGCATGCGGCCGACTTCTTTGCGCTTTAAGTTCTCTTGAGAGCCGCATAGATTGCATGGAATAATCGGAAACTGCTTTAATTCGGCATACGCAATTAAGTCTTTCTCTTCAATATAAGCCAGTGGACGAATCACAGTATGCTTACCATCATCACTGACTAATTTAGGCGGCATGGTCTTGAGTTTAGCCGCATAAAATAAGTTTAAAAAGAAGGTTGCTAGAATATCATCGCGGTGATGGCCTAAAGCGATTTTGCTACAACCTAACTCATCGGCTAAGCGATATAAAATCCCACGGCGCAAGCGCGAGCACAGCGAGCAGGTGGTCTTGCCTTCAGGGATAAGGCGCTTTACGATAGAGTACGTATCTTGGTTTTCAATATGGTACGGCACACCGACTGACTCGAGATAGGCGGGCAATACTTCCTCAGGAAAACCAGGTTGCTTCTGGTCCAAGTTGACCGCCACCAGTTCGAAATTAATCGGTGCGCGCTTTTGCAGGGTCATTAAGACGTCAAGCATGGCATAAGAGTCTTTGCCGCCAGAGAGGCAAACCATGACCTTATCGCCTTCTTCAATCATATTAAAGTCGACAATGGCCTTGCCCGCTTCACGCATAATGCGCTTAGTGAGTTTGTTATTATCGATTCGACGCTTCTCATTAAGTGAGAGTTGGGCCGATGCTGCATATTGCTCATTAGCGCTGATGGAATCGCTCATCTGGGGTTTCTCGTTAAGAGCCGCTTTCTCAGTAATGGCGTGCTCTTCATTGGCACTGCCTTGAGCGGATGGCTGGGGCTTTTTGCTAGAAGCCACCTGCTCAGGCACGGGATGCTGCTGTCCATTCGCACTGCCTTGAACGGACGACAGGGGCTTTTTCGGTAAAGCGCTTTGTTCAGGTGTTTGCATAGTGAAAAATCTTTAAAAACTAAGGTGTTCCCACGTATTCAATACCCACCCCTTCGCAATCTGAAAATGCTTGTGGCTTACTAATACGCAGCTGCACGCGCGTAATCTCCGTAAACTCTTGCAAAAGTCGCTTGGTGATCATCTCACCAAGTGCTTCGACCAGATGGATGTGCTGACGTGTTGCTTCTTCAATAATGATTTGACGAATTTTACGATAGTCTAAGACGCTATTGATATCATTATCGTCAACTGCGCGAGTTTCTTGAATATCAATTTCTGCGTCAATATGTAGGGGTTGAGTTTGACGTAACTCGTGCTCTAAAATACCAATGCGAGCATCAAGCGCTAGGCGTTTAAAAAAAATCCTTTGGGTGGGCATTCTATATCTTCCTAAAACGCATAAAAGCGCAAATTTATAAGCCTAAATTGTAATGTTAATTGCATCTTATTTGGCTACAATAGGTTCGGATATAGGCAAATACTTGGTTCTTATGTATGCCTTCACATATCCTGAGATTTTGCCAGACGCTGTGTAATATACGAATGGCTAGCAGGAATGGCCACGTAGGAACACAGGGAATAGTCAGCTAATAAAAATGCAAGATTCAGGAGAACAACACGATGCAAAATAGTATCTATGATGCGGTAATTATTGGGGCGGGCCCAGCGGGTGCCTCATGTGCAGTATGGTTAGCGCATTTAGGCTTTAATCCCATTATTATTGATCGTGCGCCTGTTATCGGCGGTTTGAGCGCCCTAAATCCCTTCCAAGACACCTGGAATGTCACAGCACCCGACTTAACGGGTGAAGAAGTTTCCCAACAGATGAAGAAGAGTCTGGATTCCGCGCGAGTCCCTGTCCTCTTGAGGCAAGCGGTGAATGGCATTGTGCCTATATTCGATGAGCAGGGGCACTTACAGCACTATCAAGTATTATTCGGTGAGGATAAGCTCATCAATGGTCGTAAGGTTGTGATTGCGAGCGGTGTTAAGCATAGACGCCCAGTGGAGATGGGTGATGCTGAGTTTCCTGATATCTTAGTCGGCTCTGGTCGAGCGCTGTATCAGTACGACTTTATTGATAAGCGTGTGGCGGTTTTGGGTGGTGGTGATAATGCCCTAGAGAATGCGGTGTACGTGAAGGGAAGAGGGGCGCAATGCGTGGATATCTATGCCCGAACGCTACGCGCACAACATAAGTGGATGAAATTAGTCTCTTCTAAGAATATTCATATGGGTTCATATGAGTTTAATCCTCAAGCGATGACGGTGAATAATAAAACATATGATGCGGTACTGGTGTTCTACGGCTATCAGCCTCAGCTAGCAGGACTTGAAGACCTGCATCTCTGCTATAAGGAAACAGGTCATATTGAAACTGATGCGCAGACGTGTGAGACCAATGTCTCAGGAATTTATGCGATTGGTGAGGTGGCGAATCGTATGCATCCTTGCGTCGTGACCTCGATGGCCGATGGCATTGTGGCGGCTAAGGCGATTCAAAATGCCTTTGAGGATCGTGAGTTTTAGCTGAGGAGTAGGGTGCGCTTATGGCTGAAATTAGCCGTGGACCCAGTTCACAGAGCAAGAGTTGCTAGAAATTAATGCTCGCTAAGTATAATCAGCGTTGAACGTACTGTGTTAAGAGTCAGCGTTGAACGTACTGTGTTAAGAATCAGCGTTGAACGTGCTGTGTTAAGAGTCAGCGTTGAACGCGCTGTGTTAAGAATCAGCGTTGAACGTACTGTCTCAAGCGTGATTATTGAAGAATGATGATGCATTTCAATATTTACGTAGTGCGTCAATCCGCTCACATAATCTTGGTAGCGCCTGTAAAAACCGTAATGTTGGGCGAGACCAGGTGTCGCTATCGATACCAATGAGCTGTTCATTGCTCAGCGAGAGACCGAGTGTCTGCAAGATAAAGCGCTCGTTTAACTCACGCTCTTTCTCAGTGCTATAGCTATACACAACGAAGTCCGGTGGATTCATAAGGATTGTCTCGCGATTAACAATGGCGGCTCCCTGATAGATATCGTCAAAGACGTTCTGGCTAGCACATAGATCTAGGGCATCGCTTTGTATGCTTGCGCGAGTTAATACATATAAGGGTTGTTGGCTAATCAGCAGCATGCCGCGTAATGGGCGGGCTGTGAGGCTGGGAGCAGGTGGCATCGCTTGACTGGCGTCTTGTTTCTTATCGTGGCGACTATCTTGCTTGGTGTCAGGCTGCTGCGCTTGATCTATACCTTGGTTGCTGCTGTGCTGCGCTGAACGCTCGGCACCCCTTGTGTCGTAGGGTATCTCATGTGGTCGATACTTCTGCGCTAAGGCGTAAATGCTTTGCTTGAGCTTAAGCACTTCAGCTTGTTTGGGTGAGTCGACGATATCAGCTAGTGCTTGTATATCGTTCAGTAAGTCCTCAATTGTGTGCGGTTGTGAGGCCCAAACCTTGGTCTTCGGTAGATGCTTTAAACTGTTACTAAAAGGCTCGCTATCCCAAGCAACAATTAAATCAGGCTGCAAACTGACGAGTTGTTCCGTATTCACACTGAAGGCATCACCAATAATTGGCTTGGCTGCCGCTTGGGGAGGGTAATTGCTAAAGCGTGACACAGCTAATAAGCGGTCTTCCACACCCAAGCTATAAATCAGCTCGGTAGTATTGGGAGAGAGGCTAATAATACGTTGCGGGGCTTGCGCATAACTCAGGGGCGCGCTCAGCAATAATGCAACTAGGCTAGTTTGAGTGAGTCTAGCTATGAGCTTAGTCGGTCGTGAGCGTTGAGTCCTGAGTTTGCGCAATAGCAGTGCCTTTTTCCAAAATGCTTCTTAAGTGATTAAACAAGAGATACTGGACGGGGTAGAAAGGTATTGTGTCACCGCGGTTTAAAAGCAAGCGGCGACACATGGATATCAATCTAAATAATTAATGTTGCCACGCTAAGTTTAAGAAAAAATTCGTGCCTGGTGTGCGATAGCCGTAGGCCGTTTGGTATTTTTTATTAAACACATTGTTGACATTCAGCTGAGCATGGAAGTTCTTGCTGATTTCATAGTTGGCCCGTAGATTGACCAGACCGTAGCCGCCCATACGCTTTTCAGGGGTATTCTTCACGTCGTCATAGCGGTGCGCCACAAATAAGTAATCGGCACCAAGCTCAATACGATCGAACTGATGGCTAATGCCGGCACGATAGACTTGCTTGGCACGACGCGCTAAAGTCTTACCTGTCTTATCATCTTTAGGATTCATAAAATCAGCACCTAGACTGAGAGTCGTATTGCCATAACGTTGTGAGGCTTCGATACTTAAACCTCGGATAGTAGCGCGTTCGGTATTTTCCGCCGTACAGCTGAAATTCGCATCACAGACGTACGGATTAATTAAGTCACGATACTTACCTTGATAAGCACTTAAGATGACGGAGGTATCTTCAGTTTGGTACTTCACATTGACTTCAACATTGCGCGATTTCTCAGGGCGTAAATTCGGATTGCCTTGATAGCCCCATGCGAGAGGCGTATAGAGATCTGCGAAGGTGGGGGCACGGAAGCCTGTGCTATAGCCCGCCCCAATGCTTAAGGCCGATGTGAGGTCGTAGGCATATGCCACACTACCTGTCGTGCGTGAGCCGATTTGCGTAATATTGTCATGGCGCAAGCTAGCTTGTAGATGGTGGCGATCAAAGTCACCACGATAAATTAAGGCGGCTGCATTAGTCAAGCGCTTGTCTTGCGTCGGTGCGGTGGTATTGAAGACGCGTTCATCATGATGCTCAAAAACCGCTGATAGGGTTTGATGATCATCAATGAAGAAATTGTTTTGCCAGCTAACTTGCTTATGATGTGTACCAAATAAAGAGTTGCCATAAGGGGCACGGTTGTCGTAGCTGACCTTACTATAAGCAAACTTCAGTTGACTTTGCCACCAATCGGTAAGCTGATTGCTGCTCTCAATTGAGTACGCTTGTTGGCGAGTATGGCCGACTGTCTCTGTAAAGCTATTGCCTGCATCATAATCGCCACGGTTATAGCCATTGAAAAAGTTCACCGCGACACGATGGCCTGGGGCGATTTCGTAACCGAAGGCACCCAGGATTGTGCTTGAATCATAGCCGTCTCTATCGTCACTATAGGTATAGGGCCCCGCATCAGGCGTGGTGGCGTTAATACCTTCACTGGTGGCAAAACCACCGGCTAAGAAATAGTCAAAACCGTTGCTAGCACCTGAGAGGCTGACATTGGTTTTAAATGTGCCATGAGAGCCAAAACCAATATTGCCCTTGACAGAAACAGGACGATCGCCATTGCCATAAGGCGTAGTTAAGAGATTGATAACGCCACCCATGGCGTTCGAGCCATACAGGCTGCTGGCGGCACCGCGGACGATTTCGACACGATCAAATAAGTTCGGGTCTAAGGTATTCCAGTAGGTGCTGCCCGTATTCGATTCGCTGACACGAATGCCATTAATCATCACTAGGCTTTGTGCAGGTGCGGCACCACGGATAAAGACACCAGAGACGGTTTGTGCGCCACCTTGGTGATAGATTTGTACGCCAGGCGTATGGCGTAGTACTTCAACCATAGATTGGCCTTGGTGCTTGGCTAACTCGACAGAATCAATCAAGGTAACATCACCCACAACTTGGCTGACCGCTTGGTCTAAGCGCGCAGGTGTGGCAACAATGGGTTCTAGGGTCGTGGTTTCTTGGGCCCAGGCAGTAGTGCTGAGCAGGCTGGCAGAAAGCGCCAACGCTAAAGGATGGAGGGAGAGTTTCATAAAATACCTGTCAAACTGTGCGTCCCCGCACAAATTAAGGGAATGCCAGAGGGTTAATATGCAATCGTCTTAAAACACAATGCGATCGACTAAAACTCACCATCTGGACGAGCACTTGAGCTGGTATCGGGCTTACCTATACTGGAAGCGTTATGCGGCACAGAGTTGGTGGGGCAGAAGAGGCCGTACACAATATCAGATGACGCATTACTTAAGGCATAAAAGGGGTACCGTTGCGGGGGCAGCACAGCTTACTTGGTAGCCATTCAGAGCAAGAGTTTGCTATAAACATTCGATACAAGACGTCAGTGTTAAAGCATACTATGTGCAAGATGTTTGCAACATAAGGTTCAAAGCCAGACGTTCTCTATAGAATTGTCGATGAATGGAGGCCTGAAGCGCTGTTTCCCATTGAACTTTCACCTGGGTGATATTCACCTAGAAAGCACTCAAGAGCAAAGGCGTCACTTTACCATGAAAATGAAGGGTTTGAGGCTTAAATAATGACAAAATGTAAAAATCGTAGATGCTTGTGTTTAATGTCCTGGGATGTTTAGTCGTGCCTGTCTTAGTGATCTTGATGATCACCGCATTCCGTTTTTCCAGCACTAGCCTAGCTGCGCGATATCTTGTTTGATTCTAAGGCCATAGGTATGTAGCTAGGGTATAACTGGTAAAATCATTCCTTATTGATTAATTTTTGCTATATAGGTTTAATTGCCGTGAACTATCCCAAATTACCTTATCCGATTGAAGCGTATACCCATGGTGCAGAATTTGCCCGTCGACTAGCAGCAGGGCGCATCTTAATTCTTGATGGTGCAATGGGCACGATGATTCAAACCTATAAATTAGGTGAAGCGGATTTCCGCGGCGATCGCTTTGTTGATCACCATAAAGATGTCAAGGGCGATAATGAACTCTTAAGCCTAACGCGTCCTGATGTGATTCTGGCGATTCATCGTCAGTATTTGGAGGCGGGCACCGATGTCCTATCGACCAATACCTTCGGTGCGACTTCAGTGGCTCAAGGGGACTATGAGCTGCATGATATTGCCTATGAGTTGAACCTAGCCTCGGCCAAATTAGCGCGCCAGGCCTGTGAAGAGTTTGCGACCCCTGAGCACCCACGCTTTGTTGCAGGCGCATTAGGCCCGCAGCCTAAGACGGCTTCCATCTCTCCCGATGTGAACGACCCAAGTGCCCGTAATATTACTTTCGATCAATTGGTCGTCGCCTATACAGAACAACTCAATGGTTTGCTTGATGGTGGGATTGATATTGTTCTGATTGAAACGATTTTCGATACCTTGAATGCCAAAGCAGCGATTTTTGCCGTGGAGACGGTCTTTGAGGAACGTGGCATTCGCTTGCCTGTGATGATCTCGGGCACCGTTACCGATGCCTCAGGTCGTATCCTATCGGGCCAGACGGTTGAGGCCTTTTGGAACTCTGTGCGTCATGCACGTCCACTCACGATAGGTTTGAACTGTGCTTTAGGTGCTGCTTTAATGCGTCCCTATGTAGCGGAGTTATCGAAAATCTGTGATACCTATATCTGTGTCTATCCGAATGCAGGTTTGCCTAACCCCATGAGCGAGACTGGCTTTGATGAGACGCCAGCGGATACCTCATCGCTGTTACGCGAGTTTGCGCAATCGGGCTTTGTGAATATGGTTGGTGGTTGCTGTGGTACGACGCCAGCGCATATTGCCGCCATCTTGGCTGCTATGCAAGGAGTAGCTGCGCGTGAAGTGCCTGAAGTGCCGATTAAAACGCGTCTTTCAGGTCTTGAAGCTTTAAATATTGATGATGACTCCTTGTTCGTCAACGTGGGTGAGCGGACTAACGTCACTGGCTCTAAAGCTTTCTTGCGTCTAATTCGTGAAGAAAAATTCGATGAGGCGCTAGCCGTCGCGCGCCAGCAAGTTGAGAATGGTGCGCAAATTATTGATATTAATATGGACGAGGCAATGCTTGACTCACAAGCCAGTATGCGTCGCTTCTTGAACCTGGTGGCGGGTGAGCCTGAGATTTCGCGTGTGCCCATTATGATTGACTCCTCAAAGTGGGAAGTGATTGAGGAGGGCCTGAAGTGCGTACAAGGTAAGTCCATTGTTAACTCGATTTCCATGAAAGAAGGGGTTGAGCCTTTCTTAGAGCACGCTAAGCTCTGTCGTAAATACGGTGCCGCCGTGGTGGTGATGGCTTTTGACGAAAAAGGCCAAGCCGATAATCTCGAGCGCCGTATTGAAATTTGCGCTAAGGCGTATCACCTTCTAGTGGATGAATTAGATTTCCCACCTGAGGATATTATTTTCGACCCCAACGTGTTTGCGGTTGCGACAGGTATTGAAGAGCACGATGACTATGCCTTGGACTTTATCAATGGCGTGAAGTGGATTCATGAGAACTTACCGCATGCACGATTATCAGGCGGTATTTCTAACGTGAGCTTCTCCTTCCGAGGTAATGAGGCGATGCGTGAAGCGATTCATACCGTGTTCTTATACTATGCGATTCGTGAAGGTCTCACGATGGGTATCGTGAACGCGGGTATGTTGGGTGTTTACGCTGATTTAGAGCCAAGAACCCGAGACTTGGTGGAAGACGTTATTTTAAATCGTAAGGATCCGGTTGGTAAGACAGATCCAAAGGATGAACGCACATCGACAGAACGCTTAGTGGAGTATGCCGAAGAAATTAAGGGCTCAGGCGTTAAGAAAGAAGAAAATCTAGAGTGGCGCAATGGTACTGTTGAGCAGCGCTTAATCCATGCCTTAGTGGGTGGTATCACACAGTTTATTACTGAAGATACGGAAGAAGTTCGTCAGAAGATTGCGGACCGTGGTGGTCGCCCGATTGAAGTCATTGAAGGCCCGCTGATGGATGGCATGAACGTGGTCGGTGATCTGTTCGGTGAGGGTAAGATGTTCTTGCCACAAGTTGTTAAGTCTGCTCGAGTGATGAAACAAGCGGTTGCGCACTTGATTCCTTTTATTGAAGAAGAGAAACGTCAAATTGAGGCCGCTGGCGGTGATGTACGTGCTAAAGGCAAAATTGTGGTGGCCACGGTGAAGGGTGATGTACATGATATTGGTAAGAATATTGTCTCGGTGGTCTTGCAATGTAATAACTTTGAAGTGGTGAATATGGGTGTCATGGTGCCTTGCGCCGATATCCTTGCTAAAGCCAAAGAAGAGAATGCCGATATTGTGGGCTTATCAGGCTTAATTACCCCAAGTCTTGAGGAAATGAGTTATGTGGCTTCGGAGATGCAACGTGACCCGTATTTCCGTGAACGTAAGATACCGCTTATGATTGGTGGTGCGACCACGAGCCGTGTCCATACGGCGGTAAAAATTGCGCCAAATTATGAGGGCCCAGTGATTTATGTGCCTGACGCGAGTCGTTCAGTGGGTGTTTGTACCAATCTGGTATCAGATCAAGCACAAGTCTATATTGATGAAGTGGCCGCAGAGTATGAGATGGTGCGTCAACGCCATGCCAATCGTCGTGCCAATCCCGTGATTCCACTTGAAGACGCGCGCGCGAATAAAGAGCCGATTGATTGGGCGAACTATACGCCGCCTAAACCTAAATTTATTGGACGCCGTATATTTGAATCGTATGATTTACGTGAAATTGAGAAGTTTTTCGACTGGTCACCGTTCTTTGCCACCTGGGGCTTAGCTGGTCGCTTCCCACGTATTCTTGAAGATGAAGTGGTGGGTGAAGAAGCGAAAAAGCTTTACGAAGATGGCAAAGCGATGCTGAAAAAAGTTATCGAAGGTCAATGGCTGAAAGCCAATGGTGTGATTGCTTTCTACCCGGCGAATAGTGTGAATGGTGAAGATATTGAAATCTATACCGATGAGTCACGCAGCGAGGTCTTATTCACTTGGCATAATGTCCGTCAACAAAACACCAAGCGCGCGGGTGTGCATAATAAGTGTCTAGCCGACTATATCGCCCCTAAAGAAACAGGTATCGCCGACTATATTGGCATGTTTGCGGTGACTGGGGGTATTGGTATCGAAGCCTTAGAAGAACGCTTTGAAAAAGAGATGGATGACTATTCATCGATTATGATTAAGGCGATTGGCGACCGTTTTGCCGAGGGTTTGGCTGAGTGCTTACATCATCGTGTGCGTACCGATCTATGGGGGTATGTAGAAATTGAAAATCTCAGCAGTGAAGAAATCATTGATGAGAAATACCAAGGGGTACGTCCGGCACCTGGCTACCCCGCTTGCCCAGAGCATACGGTAAAGCGTGATATGTTTAATGTGATGAAGCCTGAGGATATCGGTATGATGCTAACCGAGAGCATGGCCATGTATCCTGCCTCAAGTGTCTCAGGTTTCTACTTAAGTCATCCGCTATCGAGTTACTTTAGTATCGGTAATATCGGTGAAGATCAATTCGACGATTATTGCCGTCGTACTGGTTTTGATGAGGCGACCGCTAAGCGTAACTTGCACTCTGTGCTAGATTAATCAATAAAGCTTATGAACGCGCAATCGGCTTCTCGCAAAAAGCAACTCCTTGGCGAGTTTGTGCGCGAAGCACGTGCGCGTGTGACGCCGCAGATGGCCGGTTTACCTGTCGGACAACGCCGCCGCACACCTGGCTTGCGTCGTGAAGAAGTGGCCTTGCTCTGTGATATCAGTGTGACTTGGTATACCTGGATTGAGCAAGGCCGCGATGTGGCGGTTTCTAATCAGGTTTGGTCGCGTCTGGCTGATGTATTGCACTTGAATAAAGCTGAACGCGCTTATCTATTTGATATGGCGGACGGCATAGATCCTGATCACACCAAGTCACAGCTTGGTAGTCTGCCACTGAATTTGCAAGCCTGTGTGGATAGTATTCAGGGCCCTGCCTATATACTCGATAAATACTGGAATATTCTATATTTCAACGATATGATGGACGCCTTGTTTGGGCGTTGGCTATCAAGTCAGCCACAAGCGAATTTATTACGTTTTATTTTTCAGTCTGATGTGTCAAACGAGATTGTGGTGAATTGGGAAGAGCGAGCCAAGCGCTCTGTTTCAGAGTTTCGTGCGGATATTGGGGCAAGCATAGAAGAAACCGACATTGCCTTAATGATTGAGGACTTAACCCAGGCCAGTGAGGTGTTTAAGCATTGGTGGGAGCGTCAGACTGTACTCGCACGAGAAGGTGGTTTGCGTGAGTTTAACCATCCACAATTAGGCTATCAGGAGTTTGAGCAGATTACCTTCCGCTTAGCAACGCACCTAGACTATAAGTTGGTGATGCTCTTGCCATTGGCGAAGAGCGCTTAGTTGTATTTAATGTGGGTAGCAATATCAGTATCATTGCTACGTTAGGTCGACATAATTATGTTTAGAGCGAATCTATTACGAATAATTAAGCGCCTAATCACGCTTGCGTTGTTACATTTCAGCACAAAACTCATCGTATAACGCTAAATCTTGGGAACTTATACTTTTTGTTACCAATCAAACGTCAAAAATACTAAAAATAGCGTAATCCCTCTTTCCAAGTGACAACATACTTATTAGAATAAACATGAGCGTTACATTTTAAAGCGCATCGTTAATGTTATTTAAATAAGCCAAGCTGGCATAAGTCGGCGGATTCATAAATCTTTCAGGAGTATTCCTATGAAATATACACGTTTAGCAGCTTTAGTTTTAGCAGGTTCAGTGATGGCGGGTTGTTCCACTACAGCAGGTAATACAGCCGCAGGCACAGGTGTAGGTGCGGCAATTGGTGCTGGCCTAGGCGCTCTAATTGGTGACTCATCTAAGTCTGCAGCGATCGGTGCTGGTATTGGTGCGGTTGCAGGTGCGATTACTGGCTATAACTGGGATCGTATCGTCGGTAAAGTGAATGATGCCGGTGGCCAACAATTGGGTATCTCTACGACACAGATGCCTGATGGTAGCTTGAAACTAAATATTCCTGAAGGTGCGACATTCGACACAGGCAGCGCAACGTTGAAATCTAACGTGTTCCCTGTACTTGATGCTTTAGCACAAGAGATGCAAACTGCACCACAGCTTCGTATTAAATCAGTAGGCCATACTGATAGTACTGGTAGTGCTAACTTGAACCAACGCTTATCAGTTAACCGTGCAAATAGCGTATTGAACTACTTAGCTTCTCGCGGTATTACTTCAGATCGTATGACGAGCGAAGGTCGTGGCTTTAATGATCCAATCGCTGATAACAGCACACCAGAAGGCCGTGCACAGAACCGTCGTGTAGAAGTGTATCTATACGCTGTTCAATAAACACATAAGTCTTAAGCTTAAATGGTTTGTTTAATTTAAGCTTAAGCCCATGCATATAGAATTAGCACAAGCTATCTGAGATTTATGGGGGAGTTCTGAAGAGAATTCTGACTTAAGGAAATAGACCCGCTGCCGAAATTTATAGGCTGCGGGTTTTTTATTGGTGTATCTTTAGACTGGTATGGCAGCATTGGACACTTAGGAGTCTAAGCTTTAAGCTTAGAGTCAGGAGATTAGCCTCGCCAAGGCCAGAATTGTTGCTCGCCAATAACGTGGCCCATGACATCAAAACGCCGCTCCGTAAAGAAGGCTTGGCCATTTTGGTGAATAGCGAGAATGGTCGAGCAACGTGTGCCATAGTCCTCAGAAATGATAAAAGGGCTACTTAATAAGCGTTCCCATTCTAAGCTAATGCCGGTCTGTGGTAGCTCCTCATCGAAGGCTTTTTCTTGATCATAGAGGCAACTAAAAAGCGGTTCCAGATTTCCCGAGTTGAGTAAGGCTTGAAGTGGTAATTGAGCAAAGCCTTGGCGTAGTTTTTTGCTTTTGGGCCAAGGGCTATTCAGAAGATGGTTAGACAACACATGGTGACCACTAGGAATGCTTTGTATACCATCTTGCTTATTGCTGAAGTAATACAAGGCCTGCGTGTCACCTAATACGATATTAAAACCATTGTACTGTTCCGCGTTTTGTTGGACCTGTGCAAGATAGCTATTGGCTGGCTCACTGTTGTGCAAGTAGCGACTGATGAGATGGCCGCGGCTTGGGGCATCAGGGACAATGGACTGCGGTTCTCGATAGTTGGTCAGAAAGCCAATACGGCCCTGCGTATTACTGGCGAGCCAAGTGCCACCAGCCATCAGGTCGATGCCGCCCAATATGCTTGGTGCACTTTCCCAGGGTGCGGCAGGCAAGGTCGGGCGCGCATGAAATTCATCACGATTAGCCGCAATAATAATCGGCCATTCAGGGCAAGTTTGGTAAGCGAAATAGACAATACACATAACGAGAAATATTGATACGTTGATGCTTTGATTTTAATCTAATATATACCAAAAAACTGAGCAAATATCGAAATAAACGCTTTAAATTAATAGTCCAAAATTTTAGAATTAAGTTTGTGAAAGCTTGTTTAATCTCTTGCTCAAGCGACTGATTAAAACATGTAATTTAATCTCAATGAGAGGTATCTATGGCGTCTGCTAAAGAATCGTTATTCGCCCCAGAAAAATTTCCTATCGGCTTAATTCTAGCGGTTGCTGCTTTGGTCGGTATTCTTCTTTTGCCTACCCCTGAAGGCTTGACTATCGCAGGGCATCGCGTACTCGCCATTCTTGTATTCGCGGTGGTTGTCTGGATTTCTGAGGCCGTTACCTATGAGGCCAGTTCCATTATGATTATGAGTCTCTTGGTGTTCTTAATTGGTACAGCCCCTAGCCTGACAAATCCAGAGGTGGCTTGGGGTACTTCAGCTTCTATGAACTTAGCACTCACGGGCTTTGGGAACTCAGCCTTGGCTTT
>CAZIKJ010000216.1:0-2220 GCA_964539685.1 uncultured Pelistega sp. | reverse complement strand
TCGTAAGGTTCCCCACCAGACAGCTGGAAGAAGAACAAAACGAGGGATTTTTATTTTCCGCGACAAGAACTCAGACAGGTTTTATTTTCCGACTCAAGAACAGTGCGCGCAGTTTTTATTTAAAAACACATCTAAGGCATGCGCCGTAAACTGCTAATGCCTTAGATGCATGAAACACCGAAAATTTTATGTAAATCAAGGAGCTAGCACAGCTACTTGCGTAAAAAAAGAGTAAAATGTTCCCTTTTAAACTTTTACCCCCGGGCTTAAACCCGTTACGGTACCCATTATGCAAGAAACCTCTCTTAAGCGCTCAGGCGCTACGGCCTCAGAGCCAACATCGACTGCCTCAATCTTAGGCGCTGAAGTCAAACTTCCTGATTCTGCCAAGAAACTTTATATCAAAACCTTCGGTTGCCAAATGAATGAGTACGACTCAGACAAGATGGCTGACTTACTCAATGCCAAGAAAGGTTTAGAGTTAACACAAAACCCTGAAGAAGCCGATGTCATCTTACTGAATACCTGCTCAATCCGCGAGAAAGCTCAGGAAAAAGTCTTCTCTGATCTAGGTCGCATGAACCTACTCAAGAAAAAGAATCCAAACCTCGTGATTGGTGTAGGTGGCTGTGTGGCGAGTCAAGAAGGCGCCACGATTATTCGCCGAGCACCTTATGTTGATGTCGTCTTTGGCCCACAAACCTTACATCGCTTACCTGAATTAATTGATCAAAAACCAGCGACTGGCCGCTCACAAGTCGATGTCAGTTTCCCTGAAATTGAGAAGTTTGATAATTTACCGCCTGCTCGTGTTGATGGCCCTTCCGCCTTTGTCTCGATTATGGAAGGCTGTAGTAAATATTGCAGCTATTGCGTGGTACCGTATACCCGCGGCGAAGAAATCTCGCGCCCTTTTGAAGACGTCTTAGTGGAAGTAGCTGACTTAGCCGACCAAGGTGTTAAAGAAGTGAATTTACTGGGTCAGAACGTCAACGCCTATCGTGGCCTAATGGACAATGGTGAAATCGCTGACTTTGCTATGCTCTTAGAATATGTACATGAGATTCCTGGTATTGAGCGTATCCGCTACACGACTTCTCATCCTAAAGAAATGACGAAGCGCTTAATTGAAGCCCACGCGAAACTGCCTAAATTAGTGCCTTTCTTACACTTGCCAATTCAAGCAGGTAGTGATCGTGTCCTAGCCGCTATGAAGCGTGGTTACACCACCTTAGAGTTTAAGTCGGTCGTACGTAAGCTCTATGCCGCACGTCCAGGCTTAACCTTGTCTTCAGATTTTATTGTCGGTTTCCCAGGTGAAACTGAAGAGGATTTTGAAGCCACCATGAAGTTGATTGAAGACCTCAACTTCGACACCTCGTTCTCATTTATCTATTCACGTCGCCCTGGCACACCAGCGGCTGACTTGCATGATGATACGCCTTATGATGTAAAATTAAAGCGCTTACAACGCCTGCAAGCACAGATTAATAAGCAAGCGAAAGCAATTAGTGAGAAAATGGTCGGAACAATTCAAAAGGTTCTCGTTGAAGGTAAATCACGCCGTGATAGTGAAGAGCTCTCAGGCCGTACTGAGAACAACCGTATTGTCAACTTTGCTGGTTCAGATCGCTTAATTGGTCAGATGGTTGATATCCAAATTACCGAGGTTTATACCAACTCATTACGTGGCGCAATCGTCATACAAGATTAAGGAGTCGCATGGGAGCGAAACGCACAATGCCAACAGTGGTCGTATTAGATGGCGATAATACACAACTCGCCAACTTTCTCGGCCCACTGGATGAGAATCTACGCCAGATTGCTATCGCCTGGGGTGTAGAAGTTGGGCGTAATGGTAACCGCATCAATATTGAAGGGGCGCAAGCACAAGCGGCGGCGAATGCAATTCATTTATTCCACCGTCAAGCAAGGCATAAAGACCTCTCAATTGATGATATTCAACTGGGTTTGGTTGAGCTAAAAGCCAGCCCAGCACCCTCTAACCCAGCGTCCTCTAGTCCAGCTACGCAACGTTCAACCAATCGTTCTAAGGAACCATTAGTTCAAGAAGAAGTGGTGCCTGAGCTACCGCCCCTTGACGATGAAAGCGATAGCATTGCTTTGCGTACCCGACGTAATGATTTACGCCCTCGTACACCGCGCCAACGCGCTTATTTAAACAATATCCTGCGTCACGATATTACCTTTGGCGTAGGC
>CAZIKJ010000215.1:0-2429 GCA_964539685.1 uncultured Pelistega sp. | reverse complement strand
ATTTAGAGAATATTATGTGGTTTAAAAATTTAAAAGTTTTTCGTCTTAACCCTAACTGGAAAATTACTGCTGCTGAGCTGAATGAGCAGCTACAGAAACAAGCTTTTGAGGAAGGAGTCTTCTCTTCTAATCCCTTGAATATGGGCTGGACAGCCATCTTCCCTGAGACGGGTAGTCTAGTCCATGCCATTGAACAAAACTACCTGATAAATTTACGCGTAGAAAAGAAACTTCTCCCCGCTTCAGTGATTAACCAATTCACTAAGGCTAAGGCTCTGGAAGTTGAAGAGCAACAAGGTTATAAGGTTGGTCGCAAACAGATGCGCGAACTCAAAGAATCGGTTGCTGATACTTTACGTCCACGTGCCTTTAGTATTTATCGTGATACGCGTGCTTGGTTTGATTTAAAAAATCATTGGCTGATCGTTGATGCAGGCGCATCCAGTAAATCAGATGAAATTATCGGCATGTTAGCGAAAATCTTAGACCCTCTTCCTATTAAGAGCTTTATTACGGAAACATCACCTAGCGTGGCGATGAGTGCATGGTTGAAGAATGACCAAGCACCAGCTGACTTTAGTATTGATCAAGACACAGAACTTAAATCCTTAGGTGATGATCGCGCAAGTGTGCGTTATGCTCGCCATAATCCAGATCCTGAAGATTTGGCTAAGCAATTAAAAACAGGCAAGGTCTGTACTCGTCTGGCTTTAACTTGGCAAGACCGCATCGCATTTGTCTTAAATGATGCCTTAGATATCCGCAAGCTCCAAGCCTTAGAAATCATTGAGCAAAATCGTGACTTATCAAGCATTGATGATATTGAGCGCTTCGATACGGATATGGCCTTGATGTTTGGCGAAGTGAATGGCTTATTAAGTGCCATGACTGAAGCCTTAGATGGCGAGAAACAAGAAGCCTAATATTTTCTTCAGTCGCTTTAAGGTATAAGCGTTCATAGCACATTGATTAAACAAAATATAATGAGCACCGCAATTTGCGGTGCTCATTATGCGCTGGAGGCTAGCAAGAAAGTATATTGTCACAATTCATAATCATAACTGGAACCACAACGGCACCAACCACGCCTGTCACCACATCACCGATAAAGGTAAAAGGACTTAAAAGAACCTTGGCTGCAGTTGCCCCCCCTTTGCTCATGCTAGGTGGTCCAATAAATTTTAAGTCTAGCTCCGCTTTATAAGCGTGATTTTTACTTAAGCCGTAATCAACACCCTGGTCGACACTATAGAGCTCACCTTTAAGCGGGACCTTTAAATACAAGGCTTGTTTGTTTCTTCTGATCTCGTTGAACTGCTGATTAAGCCTATGCTTGAGGAATAAGAGTGCGACAGTTTCGTGATCTGGTATATCCGTGCTAAACCCTAGCTGTTTAGCCTCTTGTATTTGTTTGCTAGTCAGTATACGTGGGTCAAGGACTACCACTAAATTGGCAGTGAAATTATGCTTCTCACCCTCTTTTCTAATGGCAACTGGACCTATGTTTGAATACATATGCTGCTTATATGAGGCTTTAAGTAGCTCAGGAACCTCTTTAATTGCTGGCGATACATAGTGATAACGCTCACCAATACCAATAATATTACTCTGGTCTTTGCTTATGAGGAAATAAAGTAAATTATCACTTTCCACTCTTACCGTCGGCGTGCGTGCTTGTTGATCAAATGATTCGTACATATCACTAGTGACACATGCGGTTAAGCTAAGACTGGTTAATAGAAGCAGGCTGAAAGATTTGAATATTGAGCGCATAGTAAAATCCTTATTTTTCAACTGTTTCGTCAAGGAGTAGATATAACACTTATAAAACTCTTTATACGCATGTAATACAGATTATGCAAATGTTTTATGGTTACTTATCTATTTTGCACATACTCATCGGCTTAATTGATGAGCGCCCAACACTGAAGGATGAGGTTTTACGGCCAGTTCTGATAAAAAAGGTCCAGCTCATAAGAACAGGACCTTAATTTATTTAATAGCGCTAATTAAGCTGCTTAGCTAATATAGCGCGATAAATCTAAACCTTCGGTACTAATTTCAGGTGTTTGATTATCCACCAAATCAGCAAGGTATTTACCTGAACCACATGCCATGGTCCAGCCTAATGTACCATGGCCTGAGTTGATAAATAGATTGGGATACTTCGTCTTACCCACAACGGGTGTACCGTCAGGAGTCGCTGGTCTTAAGCCCGTCCAGAATGTCGCTTGGCTAAGATCACCAGCACCAGGGAAAACATGGTTAAAGACCTCATTCAATGTGTCTCTGTAGCGTTGTTTCAAACTTAAGTCAAAACCATTGACACCCGCCATACCCCCCATACGAATGCGATTATCAAAGCGTGTTAAAGCGACCTTGTAGCTTTCGTCGAGCACGGTTGATGTAGGGGCTTTGCTCTCATCAAT
>CAZIKJ010000214.1:0-3630 GCA_964539685.1 uncultured Pelistega sp. | reverse complement strand
CATTTTATCGCTGTCAGTGCGATTCAGGCGCTTGAAGAACTGCCAGCCTTAGTGGCGCAACACCAACGATACTTAATTCTCGGTGGCGGCAGTAATGTCGTCTTAGCGCAAACTGTGCATGGCTTAGTGATTCATAATCAGCTCAAGGGTATTGAACTTATTCAAGAAACCGACTCAGACTATCTTGTGCAAGCTTATGCGGGTGAAGTGTGGCATGAGTTTGTACAGCACTGTATTCATCAGGGATGGTGTGGCTTAGAGAATATGGCTCTTATTCCAGGTAGTGTAGGAGCCGCGCCAGTGCAGAATATTGGCGCATATGGTTTAGAGTTAAAAGACTATTTTGATTCCTTGCAGGCATTCAATTTAAGAACAGGTGAATGGCGTGAGTTTAGTCGAGAAGATTGTCGCTTTGCCTATCGTGATAGTGTGTTTAAGCATGAGGCTAAGGATTATCTAATTGTCAGCATACGTATGCGTTTGCCTAAGGTATGGCAAGCGAAATTAAACTATGCAGACTTAAAGAATTATGCGGGTCTGTCAGAGCGTAGTTCAGCACAAGAAATTTTTGATGCGGTATGTGTCATTCGCCAAGCTAAGTTACCTGACCCTAAGGTGCTTGGCAATGCAGGAAGCTTTTTTAAGAACCCTCTGGTAAGTGCTGCTCAATACGAACAATTAAGCCTTAATTGTCCAGGCCTAGTTGCCTACCCACAAGATGACGGGCGCTATAAATTAGCTGCAGGTTGGTTAATTGAACAATGCGGCTGGAAAGGTAAAGACTTAGGTCATGCAGGTGTGCATGCTAAGCAAGCCTTGGTATTGGTGAATCGGGGTGGTGCAACGGCTGCTGATATTCGTGCATTGGCTCAAGCTATTCAAGCCGATGTACGTGCCCGCTATGCTGTTGAGTTAGAGCCTGAGCCGATTTTCGTGGAGTAAACTGCGCATTAAAGAAGCCATGCGTAAACATGGCTTCTTTAATGGTTTAAGGCGAATGAATTATAGATTTAAATTTAATGCCGCTGTCTAGCTATAAGCGACAAGCGACAAGCAACAAGCCTTATTTAGCACTAATTACATCGTTCATTGAGAATAAACCTGTAGTCTTGTCCTTCAGGAAAAGCGCAGCTTTGCAGCTACCTTGCGCATAGGTTGAGCGACTCGATGACTTATGGCTGATCTCAATGCGTTCACCAATACCGCAAAACATCACGGTATGGTCACCAATAATGTCGCCACCGCGGACAACAGAGAAGCCAATCTGACCATCTTTGCGTGCGCCAGTATGACCGTGACGTGCCCAATCTGCAATATCGTTAAGCTCATGACCCCACTCTTTGGCGATCACTTCACCCATAATGAGGGCAGTACCCGATGGGGCATCTACCTTATGCTTATGATGAGCCTCGAAAATCTCCACATCATAGCCACTGTTTAACATCTGCGCTGCTAGTGATAACAGCTTTAATGTTGCATTCACACCCACACTCATATTCGGTGCAAAGACGATAGCGACATCTTGACTCGCCTCTTTAATGGCAGCAACTCCAGCCTCATCAAATCCAGTTGTGCCTATGACCATATGTGTTTTGCTAGCACGACACGCTGCTAGATAGTTCAAAGTGCCTTCGGGACGGGTGAAGTCAATCAGACAATCACAATTATCCAGTTGCTGTAGATCTGTACTAATTAGCACCCCAGTGTTTTGACCTAAAAAAGCACCTGCATCTTGACCTAAGGCTGAGCTGCCTTCATGGTCTAAGGCAGCGCCTAAACTGAGTTCTGGGTGGTTTAATACGGCCTCGATTAACATGCGGCCCATACGGCCTGAAGCACCTGTAATTGCGATACGCATAATAAGATAACCCTCTAAAAAATTGATGCAGGACTTGCCTGCATCATCAGTAAGAATAAAGTGTGAACGCAAGCGATGTTTGTTCTGATCTTACTTAACTTTAAGATCAGGCTCTGTTAAGTTTATAAATAAATGCCGCTTAACTTAAGGGCAGATCTTGTTGAATTTACCGACCTAAAAAAGTAAACTCACTCTCAATAGTGCCGATATAAAAGCAAACAAGCGCTCTCAATAAAACTTGTTGGCGTCTCTGAGCTTGCATGCACAGTCTAAGCTAAACACTCGCCCTGTGCATAGAACCTACATCCTAAATATACTCTGTAGGCTTATGTAAATCAGCTAATTTATTGTAGCGGCGTAGTTTGAAAACCTGAGTCAACAGGCACTTCAGCTTCAAGCGCAGGTTGAGCTTGGTGCCCACCCCAGCGCTGTTGTGTAGCGAAGTCTGCTGGTTGAAAATCCGGTTGATCGTCACCACCCCAGCGATCAAGTTGACCATTCACAAACCATACACTGAAATTGCGCTGTACTGGGTCACCATAACCTGGCTTAAAGTAGTACGGATAGTCCCAACGGTCAGGGTGGAAAATATCCGTTAAGGTTGGTGAGCCTAAGGCATATTGTACTTGTTGCGGTGACATGCCTTTTTGGAGTAAAGCAACTTGCTCAGCGGTAATCCAGTTGCCTTGCTGAACTGGGGCCACATATGGGAAGCCCCATTTGCCTGAAGTACATGCAGTTAATGTGGTAATAGCAAATAATGAGGCGATAAGGCCCTTACGTACGTGCAAAAATTTGATAGGCTTATTCATGAGCTAGTTAACGTTCCAAATAATTTTTCTAGAAAAACGGTATGATTATGCTATATGGCTAATTATAGGGGTGTTTGTAGAAAATAATCTCCTATTCATAGTCAATCCGATGAAAATTTATGAAGTAAGGTGTAAAACGACTTATGAATGATCAGGCAGAATTGCAAAGTGTAGGGCTAAAAGCCACTTTTCCTCGTCTTAAAATCTTGGATGTTTTTCGTACTTCCGAGAATCGTCATCTAAGTGCAGAAGACATCTACCGTATTTTACTCAATGAAGAAGTTGAGATCGGCCTTGCCACAGTCTATCGTGTACTGACACAGTTTGAACAAGCGGGCATCTTGCATCGCAGCCAGTTCGATAATGGCAAGGCAGTTTTTGAGTTAGACGAAGGTGATCATCACGATCACCTTGTTTGCAATGTGTGCAATAAGGTGGTGGAGTTTATTGATCCTGTTATTGAGGAAAAACAATACGAAATCGCCGAAAAGAACGGCTTTGTTTTAGCCAGCCATGCTTTGGTGCTGTACGGCATCTGTGCTGATTGCAATAAGAAATCAGGCAAGCGTTAGATAGCGCCAGGTTGTAAAGAGCCAAGTGCTCCCAATATGCTCCCAACAAGACCAGTACTTATCGATAGTGCTGGTCTTTTTTTGGGCTTGCGCTAATCCTGATGCGCCAGCATCTCTTGTGCGTGTTGGCGTGTGGTTTCAGTAATCTTCATACCACCCAACATTCGAGCAATCTCTTGAATACGCTCTCCCTCGCTTAATAGGCTAATCTGCGAAGTCGTGACACCATCATTGAGTTGTTTGCTGACTTCAAAATGCTGATGGGCACAAGCGGCCACCTGTGGCAAGTGCGTGACGCAAAGCACTTGGTGACGTTGGCCTAGGGCACGTAATAACTTGCCGACGACCTCTGCCACCGCACCGCCTACACCCGTATCGACTTCATCGA
>CAZIKJ010000213.1:0-3448 GCA_964539685.1 uncultured Pelistega sp. | reverse complement strand
GACTTGACAAGGACAGACGGCCTCTCATAATCGTGATACGTATAGATTAATGTATGTGCAGCAGTCGCCTATTGAGAGAGCTTACAGGAACGAGAACCGTCTTAGTTTAAACAGCCTGTAATAGACTTTCAAAAGGATGTTGCATATCAAACTGACGATAGCTATTAAGTCCAAACTGTTCAGGGTATTCAACATCCGCAAGGTATAAACCATCTGACATAAAAGTAGGCGCCGCATAACTGCGGTCCTTAGCCTGTAATACCTGCTCCATCCACTCGACTGGATAACGTCCCTTACCTACATATACTAAAGAGCCGATAATATTGCGCACCATATGGTGCAAAAAGGCATTGGCTTTGAGCGTAAAGATAATAAATACGCCATGTTGCTGTATGCTTAATTGTTCTAATGTGCGGATAGGACTCGTGGCTTGACAAATAGATGAACGAAAAGCACTAAAATCGTGTTGCCCGATAAGGTGGTGTGCAGCAGCTTGCATTAAATTCACATCTAAGGGGCGAAAATCCCAACCAGCACGACCTAACCAGCTCGGTGCGAGTACTCGCTCATTACGTAGGATGTATACATAGGTGCGTGAAGTAGCCGCAAAGCGCGCATGAAACTCAGAACTGGCCTCATGTGCCCAACGCACGCGGATCGTATCCGGTAGCAAAGCATTCAGGCCACGTACCCATGACTCTATACGTCGAACCGCTCGCGTATCAATATGAACGATTTGATTTAAGGCATGCACACCCGTATCTGTACGGCCCGCACAAATCGTCGCAAGTGGCTCATTCGCGAAAGTCGCCAAAGCTTGCTCAAGATGGTCCTGTACAGTATTGCCATCAGCTTGAGTTTGCCAACCATTAAAACCCACACCATGATAGGCAATACCGAGCGCAATGCGCTTAAGATTGTCATTCAAATTAAATACTCCAAACCGTCATACGCGGCCATCATTAATGAATCTAATCGTCTCAAATCTAGGAACATACCACAATCTCACCTATAACATAATACGCTTGTGTGTTTGTACTAGTAACATGTGAAAACAAGAATGCGATTCATTAATATCGCACACTGCTTGGTGCTATCAATGAATCGCATTTCATCAAAACTAGCTAAGTATTCAGTCTAATGAGATAGATTAGAGCTCACCAATCGCAATGCGTAGCATACGGCGTAGTGGTTCAGCTGCACCCCACAATAATTGGTCACCCACAGTGAAAGCGCTAATGTATTCAGGCCCCATAGACAATTTGCGGATACGACCCACAGGGATATTCAAAGTGCCTGTTGCGGCCACTGGACTTAAATCGTGCATTGATGAATCACGCTCGTTAGGAACAAGTTTCGCCCATGCCGTACCTTGACGAATAATATCTTCGATTTCGTTCACAGGTACATCACGTTTAAGTTTAATTGTCAGTGCTTGACTATGCGAGCGCATCGCACCAATCCGCACACAAAGACCATCAATTGGAATAATGGCGCCATTAGTGCCGTCATTACCACGACCAAGAATCTTATTGGTTTCAGCTTGGGCTTTCCACTCTTCACGAGACTGGCCATTACCCAGGTCTTTATCAATCCAAGGAATTAAATTACCACCTAGAGGTACGCCAAAGTGTTCTTGTGGCAAGCTAGGATCTTTCTGGGTCGCTAATAGTTTACGGTCAATCTCTAGAATTGCGGATGCAGGATCTGCTAATAAATCAGCTACCGAGCCTTGCAACAAGCCAAACTGCGTGATTAATTCACGCATATGTTGCGCACCACCACCTGAAGCAGCTTGGTAAGTCATCGAAGTCATCCAATCCACTAAATCATGGCGGAAAAGGCCCGCTAAACCCATTAACATACAACTCACGGTGCAGTTCCCACCGATATAATCACGCACGCCTTTGGCTAAAGCAGCATCAATCACATCACGATTCACAGGGTCTAGGACAATCACTGCATTGTCTTGCATACGCAAGGTACTCGCTGCATCAATCCAGATACCATCCCAACCCGCATTACGCAACTCAGGATAGACTTTAGAGGTGTAATCACCGCCTTGAGCCGTTAGAATGATAGGTAATTTCTTTAAGGTTTCAATATCGTATGCATTCTGCAATGGGCCTGCACCCTCCGCCCAACTTGGCGCTGCACCACCCACATTACTGGTGGAGAAAAATACGGGGTTGATATACGAAAAATCACCCTCTTCACGCATACGCTGCATAAGCACAGAACCTACCATGCCACGCCAGCCAACGATACCAACTGATTGTTTCATTCTTTTACCTATCTTTAAGGAATATCCATATAAATAACATGATTAATTGCACAACTCTTTATTTTACTTGATGCTGTGCATGCTCATTATACTTTTTCAGTATATGAGTAAATTTCTTTTAATGGGTCCCAATCTTTGATTAGGACCCATTACTTTCTAAACATTACTTTCTAAACATATGTGCAATAGCTTTAACACAAGCAGGACTTGTTCAACGAACTCAAGCCCCATGAGTGCATAAGCACACGACAATAAGGCTTAGTTTAAAGCAGCAATGACCGCATCACCCATTTGGCTGGTACCCACTTTCATTGTACCTTCTTCATAAATATCTTGTGTACGTAAACCTTGTGCTAAGACCGTTTCAACAGCTTTTTCAATATTTTGCGCGGCCTCTTCCATATTCAATGAATAGCGTAACATCATAGCCGCCGAAAGAATCGTGGCTAATGGGTTAGCGATATTCTTCCCAGCAATATCAGGGGCTGAGCCATGGCTCGGCTCATAAAGACCTTGATTATTAGCGTTCAAAGAGGCTGATGGCAACATACCAATAGAACCTGTTAACATCGCTGCTTCGTCAGATAAAATATCTCCGAATAGATTACCCGTGACAACCACATCAAGCTCTTTAGGTGCGCGTACCAATTGCATGGCGGCATTATCGACATACATATGGCTGAGTTCCACATCAGGATATTGTTTGCTAACATCAATCATAATGTCGCGCCAGAACTGTGAAGTTTCTAAGACATTCGCCTTATCAACTGAGCACAATTTCTTCTTACGCTTCTGGGCTGCTTGGAAGGCAATATGCGCAATACGGCGAACTTCGGTTTCTGCATATCGCATTGTATCGAAGCCCTCACGTTCGCCCTTAAACACACCGTCTTCTGCTACGCGTACTCCACGCGGTGTACCGAAATAGATATCACCCGTGAGCTCGCGCACGATTAAAATATTCAAGCCAGCAACCACTTCGGGCTTTAATGTCGACGCATTGGCTAATTGCGGATACAAAATCGCTGGGCGTAAATTGGCAAAAAGTCCTAAATTTTTACGCAAACCTAAAATAGCCTGCTCAGGGCGATATTCACGTGGCAAGGTATCATATTTCCAATCACCTACCGCACCAAATAAAACAGCCTTAGCTTTTTTCGCTAA
>CAZIKJ010000212.1:0-4166 GCA_964539685.1 uncultured Pelistega sp. | reverse complement strand
ATTTATAATAAGGGATATTTTTAAATTTGTTGACTTGTATCAAGAAACAGTAAGGGATTTGCTGAAATTAGGCACTTAGATACATAATCAATAGCAAATTAACAACATCCATAAAATAATACGCTCGCCTGACTACCATGCCAAACGATTGCCTCAAGTAAGCTACGCGCCCGACCATCGTGTAAGTAACCAAGACCAAGCTGCGCCTTCGCCGCATTGGCTTTGGCTGGGTTTTACGCATACGTACTGAGCCAATTATATTTTCTGGCGAATTCAGCATGCTATGTGAGGCACTAGTGTAAAATGACCCCATTATTCTGCACTTGGCACTGAAATTGAGCACAAGCGTATAAAAGCTTAGCGTTAAGTCCATCAGACACCGCTATTTCACTATTGACTATGAACGACCACAAGCATCTCCCTTCACTTCACCCCGATATGTTGGCGCACAGTGCAGCCTTTACACAGCGTCTACGCACACAGATGCGTGCTCACACCATTGATGTAGGAACTCGCTCCTCTGTTGTCTCCTCTGCTCCATCGCCGACTATCAGCACCTCGACAAACACCCAAACTACCGAGAGCAATCAAGACTCCCCTAGCATCCCTTTTGAACAATGGATGGGTATGGTCTTATATACACCCGAGTGGGGCTACTACACGGGCGGTTTAGCTAAGCTTAGTGGTGACTCACCAGTGGGCCAGGCCTTGCAAGGCGATTTCACCACGGCTCCAGAACTCAGCCCTTGGTATGGTCGCTCCCTTGCTCAACAAGTGTCACAAGTTTTGCAAGCCAGTGATTCGCTTAATATTCTAGAATTTGGTGCAGGCAGTGGAAAATTAGCTTTTGATATTCTGAGCGAACTCAATAATCCTCAAGTTAAATACTTCATTCTAGAATTATCAGCCGATCTGAAGCAGCGCCAAGCTGAACGATTAGCACCATTCGGCGCGCAAGTGGTTTGGCTTGACGCTCTGCCCACGGAATTTAGCGGCTGCGTGTTGGCCAATGAAGTCTTAGACGCGATGCCTGTCACTGTATTTGAATTTAATCAGGACGCACACTTACAAGAGCTTTATGTTCGCTTTGACGCAGAACAAGAACAATTCACTTGGCAGACTGCAGCTGCGAATGAGGAGCTGAATGCTTTAGTGCAAGCGCGTATGCCAGCCCTCCCCTCATACCGCTCAGAGATTAATCGTCAAGCGGAGAGCTGGATTCGTGCGATGGGGTCTTGGTTAAAAAAAGGCGCAGCAATTCTGATTGACTATGGCTTTCCGCAACAAGAGTACTACCACCCACAGCGTGCTGAAGGCACCTTAATGTGTCACCTACGCCATCATGCCCATGCTGACCCACTGGTCTATCCTGGTCTTCAAGATATTACGGCACACGTCGATTTTACCGCGATGGCGGATGCGGCTATTGAAGGCGGTTTAGAAGTCTTAGGCTATACCTCACAAGCACGCTTTCTAATGAATTGCGGCATCCTCCAGATGCTTAGTCAACTTGACCCAGAAGACACCCTTACGTATGCACAAAGTGTCGGCCCCGTACAGAAATTACTCTCTGAGGCCGAGATGGGCGAATTATTTAAAGTTTTAATGATTGGCCGTGATCTAGATATCGACCCGATTGGCTTTATGTTAGGCGACCGCCGCCATAGCTTATAGATAGACACCATTAACTCAGAACAGGTGTTTACTCAGCTCAGAACAGGTGCTTAATCTGCTTTCGACAGAGTAAGCACTCTATCCATGTCAGAAGCTGGATATCTATCCCAGCAACACTGCCACACGCGCCGCATGTACCGCCGCTTTAATCTTCTGCGGTTGACCTTGGTGCAATTGAGCCACCTCACCGGCTGGCACATCAAGTACCCGCTCTAACCAGTATTGCCAGCGTGAGGGAATAAATTGCACATCAATATCGTCACACAAGCCTGGCAATATGGTGCAAACTTGAACCAACTCCAGAAAGCGCTCAGGTTTACGAATGCCATCTAAGCGTTCAATTGTTGCCAAGACTGCATGGGCTTGCTCAGGTGTTAATGGCGCGATTGATAAGGACCACAAAGGCCTGACCATCTCGCGTAGAATCGGCAATAGACGAGCATAATCCGCTGCCTCACTACTCACTCGTAAGCCCTTATTAAGACGCTCGATCTCAGGTGTCTCACGACAAAGCACCGCGTATTGCTGAGCTAAGTTAAAGTGCTGACTAATGCCATAGTTTACATTCATACCAATAGTGGCATCGTACTGTAAATCGGGCATAATCCGTTGTGCTGCACCAATCCCATAGAGGAAGTCCAGCATACGTTTAGGCCGTGCATTCATCAGACCACGCGAAATTTCTTTCCAGACACGCTCAGCCACCAAGGCATCAACCTCACCGTTATCGACCATCTCCTGACACAGAGTGCGGGTCTGTTCACACACGGTAAAGGTACTAAAGCGCGACAAGAAGCGTGCTAGTCGCAGTATGCGTACAGGATCTTCCATAAAGGCAGGCCCCACATGGCACAACTTCTTGTCTTGCAAGTCTTGTAGGCCACCATAAGGGTCAAAGACACGCCCTTGATCATCAGCAGCCATCGCATTAATGGTAATATCGCGGCGCTGTAAATCCTGCTCTAGCGTGACCTCTTCACCCGTATAAAAGGTAAAGCCCTGATAGCCGCGGCCACTCTTACGTTCAGTCCTGGCCAAGGCATATTCTTGTTTATTATGAGGATGTAGGAATACAGGGAAGTCACCACCCACAGGCGTGAAACCTCGCGCTAACATCTGCTCTGGGCTACTGCCGACCACCACCCAATCCTTGTCCCCAGGAGGTAAGCCTAAAAGGCAATCGCGCACCGCTCCACCGACACAATAAATTGCCAAACCTTGGGTCGCTGCATCATGCTCAAAGGCTAACTGAGAAAGTACTACCATGGACTAATCTGCCCCAAACGTCGTTGTAAAGACTGCGGCTGTCCACGACTAAAGTGCATCTGATACCATACGGCATTCGACAGCACATGCTTAACATATAAACGTGTTTCCGTAAAAGGAATCGTCTCCGCAAAAATCGCCCCTTCCATTGGATGGCTTAGGCTTGAGCGCCAACGCTTCGCACGGTTCGGACCAGCATTATAGCCGGCGGTAGCCAAGACCTCAGAACCCGCTAAATCATCCATCGTCATCTTCAAGTAATTTGTGCCAAGAATAGTATTCACCTCAAAGTCATTCACAGCACCTGGGGAGAAACCACTCATACCAATCTTATTCGCCACAAGACGTGCTGTTCCTGGCATCAGCTGCATCAGACCTGAAGCACCAACAGAGGAACGAGCCACAGGGACAAAGCGTGACTCTTGACGAATTAAGCCATAGACCCAAGCCGGATCCACCCCAACACTACGCGCCTGCTGACCAACTCGCCCTTCAAATGGCGCCAAATAACGCTGTGCATAGCTAATCTCGTGACGCGTCAATGAGGAGGTATTAATAACACGGTCATAGATATGTTCTTGCTCTGCCCATGCGGCAGCCGCCATCAAATCACGATCATTCAGACCACGAATCGCATGCCCCCACTCAGCCACCGCTTCGGGACGCCAACCGAGACCAAATAGCGCCACCGCCTTTTGTAAGCCCGTATTTTGTTTAATATGCTTCAGTTCTGCACTCGTCACAGGCGCTGCCGCTTTACCAGGGCGAATTTTGCCGTGCAATCGCTCTTGCGCTAATAAACCATAAAAATCCAATTCATGCTCAATTTTCTGATAGCCCTGTTGCGCCTGCTGTTTATTACCTAAGGCCTCATCAGCGCGTGCACGCCAATATACCCAGGCAGTCTCGGCTTGCTGCTCTGCATTCATATAGCTAATTGTCTGCTTAACCCAAGACCAATCAATTGTCGGCTGACGTAAAGCCGCACGCACACGCCAAGCGGCATTATAGTCACTCAAGGGCACAGCCTTACCTTGTCGATACCAAGCATCGGAGCGGTCTTCTAAATTCAAGACAGCAATCAAGGCAAATTGCGTATAGGCCCATTGCAGATTCTGAGGTGTTAGCAACTCAGCACCACGACTTTGTAATACACCTATACCCATATCACGGTCTTGTCGCGCCAAGCGGCTGAAGGCAATCGCGCGCAACTCTGCCTGAGCAGG